>DAOUXE010000015.1 GCA_030666765.1 Methanosarcinales archaeon | reverse complement strand
GAAAGGAGGCGACTGATATGTTTACCAAGAATATTATATGTCCGGTCTGCGGAGGATCGTGTGACGATATCCAGGTGGAGCTTGGAGATGGCAAGATCACTGTCAGGAACGCGTGCAAGATGGGCAACGCCAAATTCCAGGAGGTTGTTAGCACACACCGCCTGAGAGACCCACTGATAAAAGAGAACGGCGAACTCAAAAAAGCTGACTGGAAAGACGCAATCACAAAAACTGCTGAGATACTAACCGAGGCAGATCGCCCCCTGCTCTTCCTTGGAAGCGAGACCTCGTGTGAGGCACAGGAGATCGGACTGCACATCGGAGAGTACCTTGGCGCCGCAGTAGACTCAAACGCAACGATCTGCCACGGTCCGACTGTCATGGGAATCCAGGAGTCAGGCTGCGTCGGATCAACAGCAGGACAGACAAAGAACAGAGCCAACCTCTCAATCTACTGGGGCTGCAACGCGCTTGAGTCGATGCCAAGACACATGTCCAGATACGGCATATTTCCGAGAGGCTACTGGACCAAACGCGGCAGGTTCGACCGAACTGTGATCTGTGTTGACCCAAGGAAGACGCCGACCGCGGAGGCAGCAGACCTTCATGTGCAGCTAAACCCGAACAGCGACTACGACCTATTTAACGCACTCTCAACCATATTAAACGGGAAAGAGCCACATCCATCGGCTGAGGCGGTCACAGGTGTGCCGATCTCGGATATGAAAGAGATGGTTGAGATGATGAAGGCAAGCAACTTCGGAACCGTCTACGTGGGGCTCGGCGTTGGCTCGTCGTACGGCAAGCACAGGAACGTTGAGGCGGCGTTAAACCTCATAAAGGAACTTAACAACCACACAAAGTTCTCGATAGGGGCGCTTCGAGGTCACTGCAACGTCGCCGGCTTCAACCAGATCGCATCCTACCTGTACGGCTACCCGTTCGGACTCGACTTTGCCAAGGGCTACCCAAGATTCAATCCGGGCGAATACACGACGGTGGACGTGCTGCGAGACCGCGATGTGGACGCGGCATTCGTGATGTGCGCTGATCTTGTCTGCCACATCCCGGCAGACCCTGCAACATATCTCTGCGAGATACCGCTCGTCTGTCTCGATATTGCGCCGTGCCCGACAACGATTGCATCTGACGTGGTGCTGCCAGGCGTCATCGATGCGATGGAGAGTTCAGGCACGTTCTACCGGCTGGATAACGTGCCGATCTACTTCGAAGGGTTCACAGACTCGCCGTTTTCGTTTACGAAGAGTAACGAGGACACGATGCAGCAGCTCTTTGATAAGATCAAGAAGATGGCTTAGAGTAGGATTGATGTGGACGAGATGCGAAATCGTTCACATCGCCAACCTTTTTTTTACAGACAGGCGTCCAAGGGCTTTCTGAGATGTACACAGTGATAAGAGAGAAATTCGAGAGGATTGTGGCAGAAAACGATCTGCTGGACGAGACCGTGGTTATCAGGGCTAAGCCACTGACTCCGGAAGAGGCTATAGGAAATCCTGAGAGTGAGGGCTTCCCGATACTAAAAGGTGTCGAGCGGCTGATGCAGGCGGAGTTTGCGGGCAGTTTCGGACAGGCGTTCACAGATATGTATGGCGACTTTGAGGGGACTCTCCAGGATGTTCTCGCTATGGAGCTTAACAACAACTACAGGAGAGCGATCTTTGTTGCAACACTGAACGCGGTGCTGCGATATCTTGGGCTGGTCAAGGGGCGCGTTCACTGCAAGGACAAATGTCCTGCTGAGTGGGTCTGGATCTGCCCGAGTTTCTGGAGGGGTACCGGGGGCGAGGCTCGCACTGGTTGGATTTCAGCCGGTTCATGCACGGCGCTGTTCTGAGCGGGGTGAACTTAAGATACTGGATCTTGATGTGGAAAATGTTGGGCAGGAGAAGTTCGGTGTTGTCGTGCTGGATGGGGTCAAGGATGCGGAAGAGGTGCTGCGGTGGTGCGATCTGGCGCTTGTTACGGGGACGACGGTCGTTAATGGGACGCTTGAGGTGATACTGGAGGTTGCGGGGGCGAAGGCGGTCTTTTATGGGATCAGCATCGCGGGGGTTGCGCAGATGCTTGGTCTCGAGAGGTTCTGTCCGAGGTCGACGTGATGTGGGGGTGTTTTTGTGAGGGTCTGGTATTTTATAAAATTTGTACTAAGATAATCCATAAGCTTTATGTATAATTGCGTTTCAGGTTAGTGTGCATGGAGTGCAGAGAACCTCGTTATAATCGCCATACAGTTTCACGTTTGACTGACCGTATGGGGGTCTCGCCGAAGGTAAGGGGCGCGACGTGCAGGCTCTGTACTTAAGTCCGGGGTTTGGTGACTTGTATTATGGTAAAATTGCATAAAGAAAGAAATAAAAGTTTCTGTCTGCTAACCATACTTAATACAATTCAATAAAAGGATGTTATAATGGCAATCAAGAAATCCGAACTATACTCCTTTATCTGGAAAAGTTGTGACGCACTACGAGGGGGAATGGACGCCAGTCAATACAAGGATTACGTACTTGCGCTCCTGTTTATCAAATATATCAGCGACAAATACGCAGGTCAGCATTATCCGGAAATCATCATACCGGAGGGTTCCGGCTTTAAAGACATGGTTGCGCTCAAAGGCAAATCAGACATCGGAGATCAAATCAATAAGAAGATTGTCGCCCCACTTGTCAAAGCCAATAAACTATCTGACTTTCCTGATTTCAATGATGCATCAAAGCTCGGTAGTGGCAAGGAGATGGTTGACCGTCTAACCGAACTCATTGCTATCTTTGAAACCCCTGCTTTGGATTTTTCGAAGAACCGAGCCGAAGACGACGACATCCTTGGCGATGCTTACGAATATCTTATGCGCCATTTTGCCACCGAAAGCGGGAAGAGCAAAGGTCAGTTTTACACCCCTGCCGAGGTCAGCCGGGTCATAGCGCGAATAATTGGCATCCGCGAAGATAGAACAAGCCACGAAACCACTGTTTACGACCCGACGTGCGGTTCTGGCTCTTTATTGTTGAAGGTTTCCGATGTGGCGCAAACGAAAGTAACCATCTATGGACAGGAGAAAGATGTGGCAACAAGCGGACTTGCCCGCATGAACATGATTCTTCACGACAATGCAGGCGCTCTTATCGTGCAGGGAAATACACTGACCGACCCCAAATTCAAAGATGGTCCAACGCTCAAGACTTTTGATTATGTCGTTGCAAATCCGCCTTTCAGCGATAAGAGATGGATAACTGGATTAGACCCTCTGAACGATGTTCATGAACGGTTCAAATCCTTTGGGGTTCCACCAGCCAAACAGGGAGACTATGCATATCTTTTGCACATAGTCAGGTCGCTAAGAAGCACTGGAACGGGTGCGTGCATCCTGCCGCACGGCGTATTGTTCAGAGGGAATGCAGAAGCAGAGATCCGTCGCAACCTTGTGCGTAAAGGCTACATCAAGGGCATTATCGGGCTTCCTGCCAATCTCTTTTATGGAACTGGTATCCCCGCGTGTATTGTCGTTGTTGACAAGGAAAACGCCCCCGCACGAAAAGGCATCTTCATGATAGATGCGAGCAAAGGCTTCATGAAAGACGGTCCGAAGAACCGCCTTCGCGAACAGGACATTCATAAGATCGTTGATGTCTTCAACAAACAGCTTGAAATACCGAAACACTCCCGGACGGTCGCTTTTGAGGAGATAGAGAAGAATGAATACAATCTCAACATACCTCGGTACATCGACAGCACCGAGCCGGAAGATCTTCAGAGCATCGAAGGTCATCTGAACGGCGGTATTCCGTCTGCTGATGTTGAGGCGCTCCAACGCTACTGGGAGATATGCCCGGGACTTCGGGATGTGCTCTTTAAGGATAATCGTCCGGGACTTGTCGATCTTGCAGTTGAAAAGGCAGCTATACGGTCAACCATTAACGAGCATCCTGAATTTATCGCATTTACTGACAGTATGAAAGAGCACTCCCAAGAATGGGAAAAGAAGCAGTCGTCAGAATTGAAGCTTCTGGCGGCTGACATCAAGCCAAAGACAATCGTCTCGCAAATATCCGAAGACATCCTTGCGCATTATGCCAATCAACCGCTCGTAGACCCTTATGACATCTATCAGCATCTTATGGACTACTGGGCGGAGACCATGCAGGACGACTGCTACATCATCGCAACCGATGGCTGGAATGCCCAGACCTACCGCATCATCGAGAGGAACAAAAAGGGCAAGGAGACTGACAAGGGCTGGACATGCGACCTTGTACCAAAGTCCCTGATCGTAGCCAACTATTTCGCCGAAGAGCAGGCAGCAATCGACAAGCTCACAGCGGAACTGGAAAATATTTCCGCCATGAAGACAGAACTTGAGGTGGAACACAGCGGTGAAGACGGCGCGTTCTCGGAATTGGACAAGATTAACAAGTCAAACGTTAAAACAAGGCTCACGGAGGTAAAAGGCGGTACAGACGCAGAAGATGAGCTTGTTGTTCTCAACGAATGGCTCAGATTCAGCGATAAAGAAACAAAGCTCAAGAAAGAGATCAAAGAAGCGGATGCAGACCTTGACAGGAAGGCACACAACAGGTATCCCACGCTCACCGAGGGTGAGATAAAGACGCTGGTCGTGGACGACAAATGGCTCGCCGTCCTCGAAGCGCGGACACGTGGCGAGATGGATCGCATCAGCCAGACCCTGACCCGGCGCGTGAAGGAACTTGCGGATCGCTACGAAATGCCGATGCCGGAAATTGAGTGCGAAGTGAGCGAACTTGAGGCGAAGGTGAACAGCCACCTCGAAAGGATGGGGTTCAAATGGAAGTGAAACCAGGCTACAAGCAGACCGAGGTCGGGGTGATCCCGGAAGATTGGGATATTAAAAAAATAGGTGATAAGATTGACCTACTTACAGGATTCCCTTTTCCAAGTAATAATTATACTTCATCAGGGATTAAATTATTAAGAGGCTCAAACATCAAAAGAGGCAAGACTGATTGGGCGGATGATATTACACAATACTGGAAAAAAGTCACGTTCGATTTACAGCAATACGTCTTAAATGAAGGAGACATCGTAATTGCGATGGATGGATCTCTTGTTGGTAGAAGTTTTGCTATTCTATCTAAAAATGATTTACCTGCTTTGCTTTTACAGCGGGTAGCAAGAATTCGCTCAAAAAAAATTGATATAGGGTATCTTAAAGAATGGATTTGTGGAGACAAATTTACTAAATATTGTGATTCTGTAAAAACAGTAACAGCTATACCGCATATTAGCCCAGGGGATATATGGTCATTTGCAATCCCCCTTCCTCCTACCCTCGCCGAACAAACCGCGATCGCCACCGCCCTCTCCGACGCGGACGCCCTCATCCAATCCCTGGAGCGGCTCATCGCCAAGAAGCGCGAGATCAAGCAGGGGGCGATGCAGGAGCTGCTGACCGGGAAGAAGCGGCTGCCGGGGTTCGAGAAAAAGAAAGGCTACAAGCAGACCGAGGTCGGGGTGATCCCGGAGGATTGGGAGGTTAAGGAGTTAGGAGGTGAAATAGAATTACTATACGGAAAAGGTCTTAGCGTAAATATAAGAATTGTTGGAACAATTCCTATATTTGGTTCTAATGGAATTGTTGGTTTTCATAATGAATCGTTAGCAAATGGTCCTGGAATTATTGTCGGTAGGAAAGGCTCCGTTGGGGGAGTTGCCTTTTCAAAAAAAGATTTTTGGCCAATTGATACTACTTATTATGTTAACCTGAAGTCGAAGGGTGATATTTCTTTTTGGTATTATTTCTTGAAAAGTCTGAAATTAAACAATTTAAATTCCCATAGTGCAGTACCGGGTCTTAATAGAGACCAAGTTTATCAGATAATTGAAAAAATTCCACCCTCTCCCGAGCAATCCGCCATCGCCTCCGTCCTATCTGACATGGACGCAGAGATCGCCGCATTAGATTCAAAACTAACCAAAGCCCGCCAGATAAAGCAGGGTATGATGCAGGAATTACTCACAGGGAGGATTAGACTAACATGAGCGATAATATCGGCAAACCTGAACGTGCCACCCAGAACCGCATAATCGCACTGTTTCAGGATGAACTTGGATACCGCTATACAGGTGACTTGACAGATAAGGACGCAAACAGCAATATCGAAGAAGAACTCTTAACAGCCTATCTTTTAAAAAACAAATATTCTCCCAGGCAAATCAGTTTAACGATATATAAACTTCGCATTGAAGCTGACAATCTTAGCAGAAACCTCTATGCCAACAATAAGGAAGTTTATTCGCTTCTGCGCTACGGCGTCCCTGTGAAGGTCGAGGCTGGCAAGCTCACCGAAACCGTGCATCTCATTAACTGGCAGGAACCTGAAAAAAACGACTTTGCCATAGCCGAAGAGGTAACGCTTCGTGGCGATCACGAGCGGAGACCTGACCTTATTCTTTACGTGAACGGAATCGCAGTCGGTGTAATCGAGCTAAAGAACAGCCGCGTTTCAATCGGCGACGGCATAAGGCAACTGATCTCCAACCAGAGGCAGGAATTCAACGAATGGTTCTTCAGTACCGTGCAGTTCACCTTCGCCGGCAACGATTCCGAGGGGCTTCGATACGGAACCGTAGGAACACAGGAGAAATACTATCTTCGATGGAAAGAGGACGAGAAGGACGACAGCCGTTTCAAGCTGGACAAGTATCTAATCAAGATGTGCTGCAAGGAGCGTCTGATCGAACTGATGCACGATTTCGTTCTTTTCGATGGCGGAAGAAAGAAACTGCCGCGTGTCCACCAGTATTTTGCTATCAAAG
The DNA here is from genome assembly GCA_030666765.1 of Methanosarcinales archaeon. Taxonomy (GTDB): domain Archaea; phylum Halobacteriota; class Methanosarcinia; order Methanosarcinales; family Methanogasteraceae; genus Methanogaster_A. The sequence continues at coordinate 3,722 of DAOUXE010000015.1, read as the reverse complement.
CCGCTCAGGAACACGTAAAACAATTCAAAGGTGGTATAATCTGGCACACACAGGGGAGCGGAAAGAGCATCATCATGGTAATGCTTGCAAAGTGGATCCTCGAGAATAACCCCAACGCCAGAGTGGCAATTATTACCGACCGGGACGAACTGGACAAACAGATAGAAGGAGTGTTCACCGATGCGGGAGAGCAAATAAAGCGATCCGGCAGCGGGCGCGAGCTGATGAGCCAGCTTGCTCAAACGACGCCCCGCCTCTTATGTTCTCTTGTTCACAAATTCGGCAAGCGGGATGTTGACGATTTCGATGCATACATCAGTGAACTGGAGTCCCAACCCAGTAAAATGGTCGGGGATGTTTTCGCATTCGTGGATGAATGCCACCGGACGCAGAGCGACAAACTTAATCGAGCAATGAAAGCGATCATGCCCAATGCTGTTTTCATAGGTTTCACAGGTACACCGCTTCTTAAAAAAGATAAAAAGACCAGCCTGGAAGTATTCGGCGGCTATATCCACACCTACAAGTTCAGCGAAGGAGTTGAAGACGAGGTCATTCTGGATCTTGTTTATGACGCCAGGGACATCGACCAGCGTCTTGGTTCCGAGGATAAAATAGATGCCTGGTTCGAAGCAAAGACCAGAGGACTCAATGATTGGCAGAAGGATGAACTTAAGAAGCACTGGGGTACGATGCAGAAGGTGCTCAGTTCACGTTCCCGCATGGGGCGTGTTGTAAGTGACATCGTTTTTGATTTCAGCGTGAAACCTCGTCTTTCCAGCGAACGTGGTAATGCCATTCTTGTAGCTTCAAGCATTTATGAAGCATGCAAATATTACTCCCTGTTTGTGAAGACGCAATTTAGGGGCAAGTGTGCGCTGGTTACTTCGTATAATCCACACGCTCAAGACATAACCAGAGAGGATACTGGTGCAAATACAGAAACTGATAAAGAATTTATCTATAACACCTATATCGAATTGCTGAAAGACGTAGAGCACAGGTCAGGTATGGCAAAAACTGAGGCTTATGAAGAGTGGGCTAAGCAATTGTTTGTTAAAGAGCCCGCCAACATGAAGCTCCTTATTGTTGTCGATAAGCTCCTGACCGGCTTTGATGCCCCGCCCTGCACATATCTTTACATAGACAAATCCATGCAAGACCACGGCTTGTTTCAGGCAATATGCAGAACAAACCGACTGGATGGGGAAGACAAGGATTTCGGTTACATCGTGGATTATAAAGACCTGTTCACGAAAGTTGAAAATGCCATCGCGGTTTATACTTCAGAGTTAGATCATAGTTCTGGCGGGGCTGCACCCGAAATATTGTTGCAGGATCGTCTAAAGCGAGGGAGAGAGCGATTAGACGATGCAATAGAGGTGCTCGCTTTACTTTGTGAGCCTGTTGAACCGCCAAAGGGTGAGCTTGAACATCTCCATTATTTCTGTGGCAATACTGAAATTCCATCCGACCTGAAAGAACATGAACCACAACGTGCTGCCCTTTACAAAGCAGTTGCCACATTAGTGCGTGCATACGCCAACATCGCTGATGAAATGGAGGCTGCCGGATATACCGCTTCAGACCTCGAACGTATTCAAAACCAGATCAAACATTATCTCAATATGCGGAACATCATACGCAAAGCAAGCGGTGAAAGCCTCGACCTCAAGGCTTACGAAGCTGATATGCGGCATCTTATAGACACCTACATAGAAGCCGATGAACCAAGACCAATCTCACCCTTCGGCAACATGAGTCTGCTGGATATTGTAGTAAAAACGGGAATTGCCGATGCTATCACTTCGCAACTTGGTGGCTTGAAAGGAGATAGGAATGCGATTGCTGAAACGATAGAAAACAATGTCCGAAGCAAGATTATAAAAGAGCACCTGAATGACCCCGCATTCTATGAAAAGATGTCTAAGCTGCTCGACGAAATAATAAAAGATCGAAAAGCGAGGGCAATGAGTTATGAAGAATACCTTAAACAGATTGCCGAATTGGCGAAAAACGTTGGGGTAGGGCATTCTGAGGATACGCCTAAAACTCTGAATACGCCAGGCAGACGTGCCCTATACAACAATCTAACTCAAAATGAAGAACTGGCTATTGATATCGATACTGCCGTGAAGGAAAATCGCCATGACGATTGGCGAGGGATTAAAGCACGTGAACAAGTAATCAAATCTGCCCTATTTAGTGTTTTAAAAGACGAAAGCGAGGTGGAACGGATATTTCTCATAATAAAAGCACAGAAGGAGTATTAATGAAAAATCAAATTGAATTGGGCGATATTACGGTGGATGTTGTATTAAAAGACATTAAAAACATCCATCTGAGCGTATATCCTCCTTCAGGGAATGTCCGTATTTCAGCCCCCTCGCACATGAACATTGATACCATCCGCGTATTTGCTTTAACTAAAATGGCTTGGATAAAAAAACAACGACAAAAAATACTCGATCAAGAACGCGAAACTCCAAGAGAGTACCTGGAACGGGAAAGTCATTATGTTTGGGGAAAACGGTATTTGTTAAAGATTTTAGAAGCCGAAGAACCTCCTGATGTCGAGTTGAAACACAATAATATGGTGTTAAGAGTTCGCCCGGGAACTGATGAAAACAAAAAACGGGACGTCATAGATGCATGGTATCGTGAGCAAATCCGAACTGCTGTTCAGCCACTAATAGACAAATGGGAGCCGGTAATTGGCGTTAAAGTTAATCGTTTGTTTGTTCAGCACATGAAAACAAAATGGGGAAGTTGCAACCCAAAAGCCCACAATATTAGGCTCAATACCGAACTCGCCAAGAAACCTCAAGAATGTCTTGAATACATTATTGTGCACGAAATGGTTCATATTTTGGAACCTACGCATAATACTCGATTTATTTCATTAATGGACAAGTACATTCCAAAATGGCAATTTCTAAGAGACGTGTTGAACCAACTTCCACTTAAACACGAAAATTGGGGATATTGATTATATGTGCAGTATATCCAACAGGCACTTTCTACGGTGAATCTCCCATGGCGGAAAATCTAACGATGAACAGTGACGGAGTGAGAAAAACTACGGCGGCAGGATGATTTTCGGATACGAGAAACTCACTCCGCTTCGCTCCGTTATCCCAGGATAACTCCGTTTGGGTCTTTTAACAGGTGGATATGCGGTTCGGGGCTCGGCTTGCCCCTCGTCCAAATCCCTCCGCTTCGCTATGGGTCTTCCCATATCCTCCAAAGCTTATATGTAAATCAAAACAAAAATAAAAGATGCATAAAAAGATAAGCTCAACCGCCAAGGATGCCTCGGAATTTATTCCGATGGTAGCGCGGACGGGGCGTAAGTCTCCGCCCTATCAGACCGCCCGATGCCCGGACCGCACCGGAGCAACGTCAAAGACCGGGCATCCAAACATCCTGAGTTGTCCTTTGGTTTGGGTACAACTGAAATCGCAATCACCTGACGGCAAGTATTACCGCAACAGATTTTCGCAAACACCGAAAGCCACATCATACAGACCGGAACCGCGAATACCCCGCACCAGACCGCATCCAAATACGAGGCGGCAGTTCCAGACGGCGGCAGGCTGGCGCCCAAAAACGCCCCACGAGAACGCGAAAGCCCGCCCCCTTCGCTGTGCAGGAGTCACCGTACGACCTGAGCGATTCCGGCGGAGGCATACGAAAGCGCACCCGGGCTCTGGGAGGGCCCG
>DAOUXE010000136.1 GCA_030666765.1 Methanosarcinales archaeon | reverse complement strand
GGGGGTTCGGAGATTTGAATGGATATGTGTATAACTTCACTTCTCTAATTTAATTTGCCGTTGTAATTCATATACCCGAAAGTCATGTAATAAAAGATCTCGTCCCAACAGCTTGATCTCCGGTTACCCCTGTGAAATAGCAAATGTACATCCCACCATCTCACCCCAAGTATTAACACTTCAGCGCGCAGAAGTACAGCTTATGACCGATCCCCAGATTCCTTCGATCATCGCCGCGTTTGGAGCAGGAGTCTTAAGTGTACTATCTCCATGCGTGTTACCGCTGCTGCCGGCGATCATGGCATACTCCTCCGAACGAGGTAAACTGCGACCTCTGGCGATTGTGATCGGACTCTGCATCTCCTTCACCGCGATGGGTGTGATATTCTCGGCATTCGGCTCTGTCGTCTATGCGTATCGCGGATATATGGAGATGATCGCCGAGATAATGATTATTGCACTCGGGTGTGTCATGCTCTTCGATCTGCCCGTCTTTGACCGGTTAAGCGCACTTGCGCCACAACTTGCGCCGCAGACTACACAGGGAGAGGGTCTTATGGGGGGTCTGCTGCTTGGGCTATCGCTTGGAATCGTCTGGATGCCATGTCTCGGACCGCTGATCGGCAGCATCCTGGTAACAGTCATACCCGAAGGTGATGTTCTGTACGGCGGGACGGTACTGTTCGTCTATTCGCTCGGGCTTGCAATCCCGATGCTTGGAATTGCGTATGCAACCAGCACACTGACAGGACATGTAAGAGGGCTATCGCGGCACAGTATGGCAATCAGAAGAATCGCAGGGGCTGTGCTGATTCTGGTCGGGCTCGGGATGGTGCTCGGGGTTTATAACCTCTTCTGGGGATGGGTTGTGAATGCCGCTTGCACACTCCGAGCGGATCTGTCAGGGATTGTACATCCTCTGACTTGATGCGGAGGGGGGACGGAACTTGAAAAAATGGATGATTACCCTGGCAATTATCCCTATCGCCGCGTTACTGCTGCTATTTGTGTTTCATAGTATATTCGACCCTGTTCGTGATATCCCGGATCCGTATTACCGGGGCACAGGACCTGATATCTCCAATAGATCCGAACTGATACATATCCTGCCGCACCTTGCGGACACGTATCAGGAAGATTATTTCGACTGCTCGGAGATGTCCGCTTTTATGGAGTGGTATCTCGAAGGGCATGGAGTCGACACCGTGATCGCCGCGGGAGAGCGGAATCAGCTACATAATATCTCTGCCGGGGGATTCGAGTATGAAAAAGGAACCGGAGATCATGCGTGGATCGTAGCGAAGATATCAGGGGAGAGCGTTCTCATCGAGCCGACTCTTGCACGCGTCGTTCCAAAATCGATTGAGAAATACTACATCGCTGATACAACATACCATGATATTTATGACGCCGTGAGCGCCAGCAGGTCTGTTGAGGAGTATGACTGGTGGACCGTGATGGATATCGATTCTCCGGCACCGTTTAAAACCCCTGTTTCATTGCCGGACTCAACAGAGATGGAAACGGATATATTTGATCTGGTGAACCTGGAACGTGCAGGTGACGGACGTGTATCTCTGAAACAGAACGATGAGATTACAGAAGTTGCCCGCGCGTATAGCCACGATCTCGCAGCGCGCAGGGACTTTGGTGATAATAATGATGGCACTGATGACGGCGGTAACGAGTTGGACGACTTATTAAAGAAGAGCAGGATATATTATTTCGACATCTCCATCAAACAGACGCTTTCAGTCCCGGGACCGGTATACGACTACGAAGAGTTCTTACAAACATGTCTTGACGCATGGGCGTATGGCGAATCCGGAGAAGATACCGGCGCATCGGATCTCGACGAATCCGGGATAGGCGTGGCGGTCGACCCGGGTGGGAACGTCTATGTAACACAGGTCTCGATCAGGAGGATCCACTGTGGTTACAAAGGTGCATCCTGCTGCAAGCAACAAGGTTATTATCCATGGTGCTATAAACCATGGAATTGCAACCGAGGAATATGCGAATAATAAATAGGTAGGCTTATCATGGCGATCCGGGACATAAAACCAACCAGGTCCGAACTCATAGAACTGAAAAAGAAGATCAAACTCGCGGAGGGCGGGCACAAGCTGCTGAAGATGAAGCGCGACGGTCTCATACTGGAGTTTTTTGAGTTGCTCCACAGGGCAAAGAATGTTAGATCCGAACTCGATTCTGCTTATGTGCTTGCGAACGAGAAGATAGGGCTTGCAAAGTCGGTAGAGGGGGAGGTTGCAATAAAATCGATTGCATTCGCACTCAAGGATGTTCCGAATATCGAACTCGAGAGCAAAAACGTGATGGGCGTGGTGGTTCCGAAGATCGAATCATCCCAGGTACGAAAAGACCTCTGCGATCGTGGATATGGCATCATAGGTACGAATTCCTGCATCGATGAGGCGGTTGATGCGCATGAGACCCTTGTTGAAAAGATAATCGTTGCTGCCGAGGTCGAGACAGCGATAAAGAAACTGCTCGATGACATCGAGCGGACCAAGCGGAGGGTTAACGCGCTCGAGTTCAAGGTGATTCCGGAACTCTCTGAGGCAGAGCGGTTCATCGAACTGCGCCTCGAAGAGATGGAGCGCGAAAACACCTTCCGGCTGAAGCGGATCAAGGCATGATCGATGCGAACAATCCTGAGCTCAGGGGAGAATTACTTAAGTGGGCATGGATCATCTCTATCGCTATGCTTGTACTTGGATATACTCTCGTATTTCTTCTTATTACTGGCAGGCTTGAACTCAGGTAATCTTCACCCAAAATTTGGTTCCCCTTCCTTCGTGTGCCTGATACCACTTCGTCAGATTAACCACCCATTCAGGAGATTGCTGTTGGTTTTGTGTTCCAAACATTTTGAGGTCATGCCATCGACCGCTGTTGATTTGTCTGTAATGTGACAAAGTAGGACTAACACATGTTCCGTTATTCCACTGGACAGATACGGCATACCCCCCGGCGGTATGAGCGGTCTCTTGATCATCCGGAGATTGTCAGGTGGCTTACAAACAATTCGTTGCCCGCATACGGCTCCGTACCATCGAAGACGTCTCCGACCGACGCAATTTCCGGCGAGGGAGTTGGGGCTACATATCCACTATCCCCACCCCGTCCGCGATTAGCCGGTCTTCAATCCCGAACCCATGACCGCAGAGGATACAGGAACTGGGATCAGAATAAACACGATTCTCTTGTCAGCCTCAATTCCTTTTTCATCGTTTGACCCCCACGTACCTATGTCACTGTGATCCGGATCGTATTAACCATTAGACGGACTCATTCCCGCCCTGCCCCTGCCCCTGCCCCTTCCGGTAGACGACCTCGCCCCCATACTCAATCCTCCGTATCCTGTGGTACGGGATGCTGGAGCTATTTTCGAGCGTGAAGAACGAATTTCCAAGACTTGTGATCTCAGAGCCCCTGACGATCCGGGTATCGTTGGGCGCGCCTCTGTGCAGGTAGTAGATCGTGCATTCATGCATCTGGTAGCCGCGCCACTTGATCTCATTTAAAACGTCTCTCGGACGTTTGGACCGGATATTTATAGATACGCGGCAGAAGACCCCGCTGCTTGTAACGGGGATGAATGCCACCGAGTGGTGGTTTTTAGTCATGTTCCACACTCTTGACATATCTCTTCATAACTTAGCTGCTCACTTCCCCGCGGTCCTGGTATAGTAACTCCGTGACCATACTCCGCCCTTTACTCCCAAGTTTAAAAGATGTCCAAAGAAACAACATCGATTTTTCTGCCATCTCCTGCGATAAAGACCGGATCAGCTCGTTCGTATTCCCGCGGAGATGCGACTGCGCCCGGGCGATCTGCTTGCGGTACCCCTCGCTACTGATCTTTTCGATACACGACGCGCTGCACGACCCGATGTGATACCAGAGGCAGGCCCGTTTCGGGCGTCTGTGGCATAACCTCAGCTTAAACGTCTTTTTTACAACAGAAAGGATATAGTCTCGCGCCTTTACAGTGGCAAACGGACCAAATAAGGTTCCGCTTCCGTCCAACTTCCGTGCAATCCCGATACGCGGAAATTCCCCGTCCGTGATATGGATATGTGCGTAACTCTTCGCATGCTTTAGATCGATGTTGTATCTCGGCTGGTGTCGCTTAATGAGGGTGTTTTCAAGGATCAGCGCCTCGAGTTCGCTATCCGTTACGATGAAATCTGCAGAATCTATCCTTTCTATGAGGACCTCGGTCTTTGGGTCGCGCTCGCGTCTTTGGAAGTAACTACGGACGCTCTTTTAGAGATTCTTTGCTTTCTCCATATAGATTGTGTTATCAGCGGCATCTTTGAAGAGGTGGCATCCCGGGTTTTCCGGAAGTCCTGATGGGTGTATCATGGTTATTTCAGAGTCTCGCTTACGTACGGTCTGATAAGTAATGCGGGCGGGAGTAGCAATGAATCTTACGGGTCGGGGTATGACCGGGATTGTTAAAAAAATAAAAAAAGTGAGGGGAAGGATAATGCATGGCTGCCCAGAATCGTGTAGGGCTGTGCAAGTCCTTGATATGCACATCAGCCCACATATATAAATCAATAATCCAAGAGCGGGGTGAAAGTGAAATTGTGTATGGAAGATGATTTATGATGCGCCACTGACTATACCATGCCAGAGGTGAATGTGATGCAAGCCCAGACATTAAATGATGCGATTCGGGTATTCGATCCGAGAAAGACGTTAGATAAGAAAGATCTGGATGAGTATTATGCATACAGAATCCGAAATAGAAAAGAAGATCCTTCGATAACGAAACTCAAAATAAGGATATTCGGCGCAGATGCGCAGAAGATATTATTCAGTGGACACAGGGGGTGTGGCAAGTCAACAGAACTGAATAAACTTACACTCGATCTGGAAGAGAATCATCAGGATCTGTTGATCG
>DAOUXE010000197.1 GCA_030666765.1 Methanosarcinales archaeon | reverse complement strand
CTGCTGTGGACCAGAAGCCTCCGATAGCGGATGCGGGGTCCGATCAGACAGTGCTAGTTGGAACCACAGTCCTGTTGGATGCATCCGGTTCCACAGATCCGGACGGCGAGATCGTGAAATACGAATGGCTCGAGGACTCTTACGTGCTCAACGAATCGATGGTCTTTGAGCACATATTCCTGAAAGGAGTGCATCATATAACGCTTGTGGTGACTGATAACGATGGCGCATCAGGTACGGATGATGCCATGATCACGGCACGGTCGAGCATGGACCTGCCAGAGGCGGACGCTGGCGCGGACCGCGAGGCACTTGAGGGAACCGAAGTCGTACTCGACGCATCCCGCTCAAGCGGGGAGAACCTGACATACCAGTGGATTTTAAACGGTACCACCATCTCAGAGGAACGAATGTTCTACCATCTCTTCGATCCTGGCGCATACACAGTTACGCTTGTGGTGACCGATGAGTATGGGTGCACCGATACTGATGAGGTTAGTGTCGCGATCACCGCTCCCATGGTGAGTGGGGGAACAAATCATATACCTGTGATGCCAGAGGTGTCCCAGACCCGCGGAGTAGGGGGCTATCTTCTGGTGGCGGTTGTTCTGATTCTGATACTTTCAGGCATCGTTTTCATGCGCCGGAGATCCGCAACCACTGGCTCCACCGGAACCGCTTACGGATATAAATACAAGGAGTATACGCCCCCGCCTGATAAGACCGTAAGCAAAACTGGCAAACCCGGTCCCAAACCTGCTACCAAACCTGCTACCAAACCAAACACCGGGATTGCGCCGTCAGAACCGAAACCCGTGCCAATGCAGCCGAAGGTCGTGATGAGGGTGAAAGTACTCGATTCAGCGTCGAGAACACCGATACCTGGTGCGGTGGTACAGACAGGATCAGTCACCCAGACGGCGGATGCTTCCGGAGAAGCGATGCTCACACTGGATCGTGGTGGGCAGCGCACAGTTCGTGTAAGCGATATCCCGAACCTGTACGAGGGTAATACGGTCTCTGTAAACGGAGATGCCACAACGATCCTGTTGCAATCGGCAGTCCACCCTGATCAGGAACAAGATGCAAGATTACGTTTCGTCAGGGAGGCGTTTGAGAACCGATACCGCGAGGTATCAGGTTATGACCGGTGCATCCCCAACTTTTACCGGAGTGTGGCACAGCGTTTGATTGAGTATGTACGCGGGATGGCGGCGGTCCATTTTATAGGCGGGAAGGTGGAACCGAAAGAGGTGACTGACCAGATAATATTCGCCATCGAGTCGGTCTGCATGGAACTATCCGAGATCATGGTCTCCAAACGAAATATCGATCTGTACGCGCGAAGTAGTGCGGGCAACGGGAACGCAGTGGGATGCAGCGCAAGCCAGACCGATTATAATCTACTCCCCGACCTGATAGCAAGCCCGTCCGGATTCGTATCGGCAACCAGTCCGAAGGTAGAGCAGGCGCTCCTCGAGATAGATCGGGAGATCACATCGAGGACACGGGATATGAGCGTGCTTCCGATAACCGGCGTCTGGTCGATTGTAAAACGTTTGCTTGCGAATCAGTCGGGAGATGATCTCGAACGCGCGATACGGATATTGATCGCAGACACTCTACTTGGGTATGCAAAGGAGATGTACGAAAATCCTGAAATTGTGAAACGGATGAAACAGGGGATATTATGAAGTTTGGAACAATCCTTATTATCGCGCTGCTTGTCGCGCTCTGCATCGCGAGTACGAACGTGGGTACTGCCGCTCCTGATGACCTTGGCGACCCCGATGCGCCAGATGCGCCAGATGCGCCGGGCGCACCCGGTGCTCCGAACAACCTGCCTACCGTTACACCTGCCACCACTACCACTTCACCGGCTGCTACGCCGGTTGTCACGCCAGATATGGGGGGACCCGATGCAAGCAGTGCCTGGAGTATTAATGACAGTACGGTCGTAGATGCCGCAAATGCAAACCGGATACTGCTCGATTACTCGATAGACACCATCGCTGTGGTGTCGATGGGTGCGGAGAACTACTATGTAGTCAGTTATAAAAACGTCGTCTGCGGGAGGGGGATTGAGGTATTCGCAGACGATGGTACGGTTGTGACTGATGCATCGATCGTTGATGGTGTTCTCGAGGCGGCGGCATGGAGGGGTGCCGCGGATGCGGTAGCAAAGATCGATCCTGAGGAGATTGGTGCCATCAAAGCTCTTGTGGGGTCGCCACAGGTGATTGAAAGAACTCGCATCAGCCTGATCACATCATGTGACTCGCTCGATGTGCTGAGCAATGATATCGCAAGTTCGGATGTTGCGGATTATGGGGTGCTTTCCACTTTCGGTGAGCGATTTCTTGAGGTAGACGGGAAGATGGTGGAGATGGTAAATGGAACCGATTTTTTCCTAGACGATCTGACAGAACATCAGAAAATAATCTCAGCTATTGCACACGAGGCGAACAGCACCAAGAAATCGATGTACGCGGACTGGAAGGGTAGAGACAACGCTAAAAATCGTGTTTTCGGGACGCTTGTACTGATCGTCATTATATTAATAGCTGCAACCGCGCTGATACTTATGAAATCGAAGGATAAGGAACTATCTATTAAAAAACGTGCACACAAACTCTTCGAAAGGAAGAAAGAGAATACCGCCGATCAATTGCACAGCCGCGATGCTGATGAGCGTGCCAGATCCGCCCTGATGGCTGGCGCGTCCGCAGAGGTCGATGAATCCATTATTCCACATCTGATCGTACTCCTAGACGATGTCGATGATCGCGTTCGCGCCAATGCCGCGCAGTCGATCAGGCGCATCGGGCAGAAGAACAGGAACCTTGTGCAGTTCGCAAAAGAGCCGCTCAAACGCCATCTCAACGATCCGAGCGATAAGGTGCGGGATGCCATGACGCAGGCGTACCAGGTGGTATGGGGCGAGACTGTAGATGCAGTGGAAATGGCAGAGACTGTGGCGACGGTAGAGGCGACAGAGTCGGCAAAAGATACTGAGGATGCCGAATCTGCTGCTGTAACGACAGAGGCTCCGGAAGAAGCGATTTCGAAAGCCACGCTTACCGATGTGCAGCAACGGCACCTCCACGAACTGAAACATCTGGTGAACCAATCGATAAGCAACCTCCCGATAGGATGTGATCTCTGCATCCCACACTACCTCCTGAGCATCTGCACCACAGTTGCCGACATGGTCGGGAACGCAAAGGGTGCGGACAGTGAGATGATCGACGAGATGATCGGTGCCGGTGAGATGACCTGTAAATATATTGCGGATTTGATAGAGAGCAGTAGATTTATTGACATCTGCATCTCAAAGAACATGGGCGCGTTTGATGATGCTGGGTTTGTGGCAGGAGCCCGGGAATATTCTGACCAATTGGATGCCCTGGTCAGCGATCCGACTGTGTTTGCAGATTCACTGAATCTGGAAGAGGAACTGTGGGCGGTAGACAGTGTGATCACGGGGAAGATGGGTGAACTGATGATCATACCGATATCAGGGTTGTGGAAGGTGTCAAAAAGTGTTTTCGATGATGCATCTGACGAATCAGGGACCAAACGCGCATTCATGGTCCTGATATCATTAGTCATCCTTGGAAGAATACGCGAGATGATGGAGAATCCCGAGATCGTCAGAAGGTTAAGGTTGTAAACGGGATAATATAGGTGCTGGCATGTCACAGGAAAGGAAT
>DAOUXE010000195.1 GCA_030666765.1 Methanosarcinales archaeon | reverse complement strand
CCCCTACATTATGCCACAACCACCTGGTAAAAACCATATTTATTTTTGAAACCCATCTGTTTTCCCTCTCCCATCTCATTATTTTCCTGACGAAACAGCCCCCAACCCCCGTCCCTGAAACAGACCCCACGTGGGTTAATTTCGTGTGTTTTACCGCCCCGTGCAAAAATCAACACCGCCATAATATTTAAGCATGGTGGTCTTGGGGGCAGTCACCGACATTTAGGAATTCTTTGCATGACAGCACAACCCAGATCCTCCACAAACTTTTTCTACAGACGGTAACAGATGATCACATTCCAACGGCGCATGAACCGACATAACGGTTCGAACATGAATTCTATGTGAGTCTTGGAGGAAGCGAATGAGCAAAACACAATATAAAAAGACAAACCCGCGGATTGTATCCCTGGTAGAGGATCTAAAATCCGGATCACGCGAGAACGACGCTCCGATCTGGCGAGAGATCGCAAAGCGCATGCAGGGTCCGAAGAGAGGTTATGCGACAGTAAATGTGAGCCGCATCAACAGGCATACTGTGGACGGCGAGACTGTCGTTGTGCACGGCAAGGTGCTTGGCGCAGGCGAGTTAGACCATCAGGTAGTCGTGGGCGCTTTCGATTTCAGCGATGGCGCACGGTCAAAGATCACAGATGCTGGTGGGGAATGCCTCACGATCGAGGAACTGGTGGTAAGAGCACCCAAGGGATCAAATGTGCGGATAATCAGGTGATTTCATGAATACAGTAATTATCGATGCAGATGGATTGATTCTTGGCAGGCTCGCAAGCGTCGTCGCCTCAAGATTGTTAAGCGGCGAGATCATTGCGATCACCAATGCCGAACGCGCTGTGGTGTCAGGGAGCAAGACCACCACATACAGAGAATATAAGGAGCAGGTGGACAGGGGATCAACAGAAAGTGGTCCATACTTCCCGACGAGACCGGATCAGATCATAAAACGGACGATTCGCGGCATGCTTCCGCACAAACGTATGCGTGGACGTGACGCACTGTCGAGACTGCGCGTGTACGTGGGCACTCCTACAGAACTGGCAGGATCGGACGCGGGTACGATACCTGAGGCGAGTATAACGAGGCTAGGAACGATTAAATATATCAAACTTGGCGAAGTTAGCACAAAACTTGGTGTTAATGTACGTTAAAATCCCACAGGATCGGATTGGCGCAGTGATCGGACCGAAAGGCATCACCAAAAAAGCGCTCGAAGAGCTCTCAACCGCGACGCTGGACATCGACAGCGAATCCGGCAATGTACAGGTCCTCTCACCAGAGGATCCATTGCAGAGTATGCGGGCGGTTGAGGTCATCTCAGCAATCGGGCGGGGTTTCAGCCCTGAGCGGGCCGTCAAACTGTTTGGTGACGAGTTTCTCATCTATGATGTGGTCAATATACCTGCGAACACGCCAAAGACGCTGACACGCGTCAGAGGCAGGATCATCGGCAGCGGCGGTAAGACAAGGTCGCTAATCGAGAGTATAACCCATGTTGACCTCTCGGTCTACGGAAAGACCGTAGCGATAATCGGGTATCCCGAGCAGGTGCATGTTGCAAAGACCGCAGTCGATATGCTGATCGATGGTGCACCGCACTCTGTTGTCTATGGTTTCATGGAGAAGAAACGGCGGGAACTTACTGCGAAGGGAGTTGAGTATTATTGAGGATTGAGGTGCCGGGGGTAATAACAAACCCGCAACCTTTAAAAATTGCGGGGACGTTACTACGCGAAACGTTTAATATGCACCATCCGAATAGATATAACTCGTGATGAACAATGGCAAACGAAAATTCCGTAGAATCTGATGCAGTGTTCGCAAAAGCGAGTGGCAGAGGGAAGCCGGGGGTGGAACCGCCGATTCCCAAAGGTATGCCGCGGGAAGAAAAAAAAGCGGTCTCGAGTGAATCCAGTGATTAACGGGGAATGGTTGAGGAGTTTCGATGCCTTTTTCCGCAGAAGAACTGATAGTTGCACTTATATTAATTGTACCTGGTTTTATCTCTGTAAATCTCGTAGTACACCTGTTTGGTACAAGTCAAAAGTTCTCGGAATTTGAAAAAAGTAGTTGGAGTTTATTCTTCAGTTTTATAATTGATTCTCTATTTTTATGGCATCGTGGTTTGGACACAGTGGAAGAGATAAGAGGTTTTGGAATCTTATTTATTGAGGTGGGAAACATAACAGAGCTGTTTTTAATTTCCATCGCATTGAGTTTTTTATGTGCCTTATTCTTACGAACCGGAATCATAAATTTATTTCATAGCACATTATGGCTTTTCAGTGAGCGAAAGAATTATGTTCAATCGCCTTGGGAGATTTCATTAGGAACTGCTGATTGGATTATTGTTACATCTGATAAAATAGAATATTTTGGATGGTTATCCGCGTATAGTACGCACGACCAAAAGAGAGAGATAGTGCTCGGAAAGCCTATGATAATACGCAGAAATGAAGAAGGAGAAGTAAATGAAGATGGCAAGATCCCCTGTGGGGAGCAATTGATCATTCCGGAGACCCGGATCGACAAAGTGGTGGTTGTATCATATAGAAAGACGTGGGGGGAACGATTTAAAGATAGATTTACAAAAAGAAGAATGAAGGATGGGGATACAAAAAAAGTAAGTAAATGAAATGTCAGGAAACACATTCGGAACAGTATTCCGCGTAACAACGTGGGGCGAGAGCCATGGACCAGCGATAGGTGTCGTCGTCGATGGCTGCCCATCAAAGATGCCTCTCTGTGAAGCAGACGTCCAGAAAGAACTCGACCGCCGCCGTCCGGGGCAGAGTGATATCTCGACGCCTCGCAAGGAAGAAGACGCTGTCGAGATTCTTTCAGGCGTATTTGAGGGATTGACGACCGGAACGCCGATATCGATGATCGTCTGGAACAGGAACGTCGATTCGTCCCCTTACGAGCGACTTAAGGACACGCCGCGTCCCGGGCATGCCGATTATCCGTATGAGGTCAAGTACGGGATCAGGGACTACCGCGGCGGCGGGCGTGCATCAGCGCGGGAGACTGTGGGAAGAGTTGCCGCAGGAGCCGTCGCAAAGAAGATGCTTGCAGAGGCAGGCATCGATGTGGTTGCACACGTCATAGAACTCGGCGGCATCAGAGCCTGCGAATGTGAGATGTCGCTGCCAGAGATCAGAAAACGGATCGAAGAGACGCCGGTTCGGTGCGCTGACCCGGACGCAGCGGCGCGGATGGTCGAGCTGATCGGAAAGGCGCGCGAAGAAGAAGATAGTATTGGCGGCATCGTCGAGATCATAGCAACAGGTGTGCCTGCTGGTATCGGGGAGCCGGTCTTTGACAAGCTGGACGGAGACCTTGCGAAGGCGTTGATGAGCATCGGCGCAGTGAAAGGCATCGGGATCGGAGTAGGTTTTGAGTGCGCCACCATGCGGGGCAGCGAGATGAACGATGCGTTTTTGGTATCGGGTGGAACCATAGTTCCGGAGACGAACGACGCTGGCGGCATTCTCGGTGGGCTATCAACAGGCGCGCCGATCGTGTGCCGGATCGCGGTGAAACCGACGCCGTCGATCGCAAGTCCTCAGAAGACCGCTGATATACGGACGATGAACGAGACCACGATCACGATACAGGGGCGGCACGATCCGACGATCCCGCCCAGAATGGTTCCTGTTGCCGAGGCGATGGTTGCTATCGTGCTCGCGGATCACTTGCTTCGAGACCGCGGATCAAAATCAGCGAAATAGTTCCTGCTGAAATTTGTAACATTT
>DAOUXE010000168.1 GCA_030666765.1 Methanosarcinales archaeon | reverse complement strand
TCCGGCACTGTTCAGAAATCTAGTGATAGGCAAATTTTCCGTATTATAATCCAGCATTTTCATTTCTGTCGCATCCAGCCAAAAGCCGTAAAGTAAGTGATTTGGCAGAAACAAACACATTTCGTAGCTATCTAATATTGCAGCGCGTCGGTGTGTGAGGAGATTCTGAAAACAGTACTTCACTCCATCATTAGAGAAGTGAACAGTGCCGAAAATCCGTGTAATCTTGTGGTTCCTACCACATAGTATCCGAGCATGTTCTGCCCAACCACCATTTCGCGCGCATAAGCAATTCGCTCACTTGTGTATCTCGTTTTTTTGGTCAATTAAAGCACGCTATGCTGACATATCTTTGGTAAAACATGGGAAATAAAACTAATCAGATATAAAAAAAATAATACAGGATTTCACATCTTTTATCGGTTGTATACAGATGACCTGAGAAGTGCCTGATATTACCGGAATTTCCATGTTTGGGGGGGGTTGTTCCATCTTAACCGAACACCGATGAATTGTGCTGGGGCTAAAGTTGCTTGGACACTACCGCTACTGCAGAATGAGCGAAGCATGACGTATGGGACGAAACGGATAGGGATGTGGATATGTCTTACCGAAGAGTTCTTCATCTGACCCGGAACTGGAAGTTCTGGCGACTGTGACTGTTGTGGTGTAGCTATATGCAAACTCTGTGGCCACCAGGTAAGACACTCAGACAGTCGAATAGTACACTCAAAGCCGCCACACACCAAACATTTATAGGTGTATCGCAGCATACGAACTCTTGATGAACAAGGAGGCGTTAACACTCCGGGTTATCGAGATCCTGAGCAAAGCCGGTTTTACGATCTCGGATCGGTGTAATATCCGACCTCGAAGTTTTGATCTGGCTGCGCGGCGTTGTAACATCCTGTTGCTACTTCGGGTACTCTCGAACATCGATGGGCTGAGTGCCGAGACTGCGCGGGAGATGCGGCATCTCTCCGGTTTTATGGATGGAAGCCCACTTGTTATAGGGAGCAAGTCGCGTGATCAGACGCTTGCGGACGGTGTGACGTATTTCAGATACGGCATCCCGTCGATCAATCCTGAAACGCTCTACGATTGTTTTATCGAGGGCGTGCCCCCACTGGTTCATGCCGCACCGGGCGGACTCTATATCCATATCGATAGCGAACGCCTAAAAAGCATCCGTACCGCCAATAATATCTCGCTTGGGGAACTTGCATCCGAACTTGGGATATCGCGGAGAACGGTCAGCAGGTACGAGGACGGGAGAATGGATGCATCGATCGACGTGGTGCTCCGTCTCGAAGAGATCCTCGATGCCGAACTGGTCTGCCCGATCAAGCTACTCTCGACAGAAAGGGACCTAACTAAACAAGATCGTACGCCAGAACCATCAGAACAGTCCGAACCGAATGAGGTCTCGTTGCTGCTCACACCGCTTGGATTTTTCGTATTTCCCGCGAAACAGGCACCTTTCAATGCTATATCCAACGATAGCAGAGATAACAACATCATGCTGACCGGGTTTAGCACGTACAACCGGACGATGGTGAAAAACGCCCGCTTGATGAGCAGCATCTCATCCGTTGCAG
Source organism: Methanosarcinales archaeon (assembly GCA_030666765.1). Lineage (GTDB taxonomy): Archaea > Halobacteriota > Methanosarcinia > Methanosarcinales > Methanogasteraceae > Methanogaster_A. The sequence continues at coordinate 2,664 of DAOUXE010000168.1, read as the reverse complement.
GAACCAAATCTGTGTATATTGTGAAAGGGACGTGCAGACATACGCAGATCGATGGAACCGTACTGATCGAAGAGAGTGAATTCAAAAGAATCGATGACCTTGATGATGTTATACGACTCATTCAGGAGAGGAATATCGATAAAGGAGATACAACATGAAAGCAATCAAAATAATGATGATAATCCTTCTGGCAGTTGCCGCATGTGCGTGCATCGTACCAGACGAGCAGGATGTACCGACACCAACACAGACCCCCGTCCAGACGCCAGTAATGCCACAGAACATCGCAGATGCGATTCCAACGGAGAATCTTCCTGGGACGTTCAAACTGGTCGCACTGGTTGATGAAAACACGCCAGGGTCGATGAACATAACCGAAGAAGTGCTGTCAACGATAGCTGGAAACTTAAGCGTCGGAGAGATAAAAGCAGTTCAGGGGGTCTACGACTTCGAAGCTAAGACCTATTCAGTCTCTGTAATTGCCATCGAGTGCACCGATTCGGTGAATGCCGCGAATGCTGTTGAGAACTACAAGAACAATCCGGATTTCGCAAAGCCCCCGTCACAGACAGTCTCTCGATTCGGGACGGTGACGTTTAACGAACACGAAGCGACCGAGGTTCGGAGGAGACCACTTGGAAGTGATGACATAAGATACGGTTATGTCTGGTCGAATGGCAACTTCGTCTTCATCGTTGAGCCCGGGACCGACGACAGAGTGGCGAGTATGAAACTGGCTGCGATGACCGGACACTGAGAACATGATTCAATTACATGAATGAGAATAAATTGGTAGAGATAACCCCCAAAGAATGGGGGTTATTGGCATATTTAAGCGAAATCAATATAATCGATTTGGATAACGTGAAAGCTTCAATGAAAGATGTAGCAGATTATAGGATAATATTTACAGAGAAGCTGCTTAAGAAGGCGCAGAAATTGACGGCAGATAACTCAACAGATCGGCTTATAGTAGATAGGTCCTATTATTGCATGCACCCTGCTGCACGCGCCTCTATGTATGTGCGGATGCAACTCGATGTTGCCAAACATCAACTTCCGATAGCAGAATTCAAAAAACTGTTGATGCGGACGTTAAATGATACCAAACTTTCAGGTATGATTTGGACGCTATGAGAATGAATCGCAATGAACGACTATAATCCATCTGCAGCCATAACCGCAGAGTTGTGTGATAGCGCGATCAATGATGCAGAAACAATCCTTGGAAGATGCAAAAATTTCGTGGGAGAGTTTTAAATGGAAAAAGAAGATATTGTAGAATTGGTCAGAAGTGAAGTAGCAAAGGAATTTGAAGAAGAACGAATAAAGGACACAGAATATTTTGGACCTTATGAATGTGAAGATCTGAACATGAGAGTCCGCGTAGAGGATTTAGCAGATCACGATGAAGATTATAACGTACATAGCAGATTGTTTAATAAGTTCCTCGAACTTGGAATCGATGTACCGCTCTCTATAGCCAGGACATGATAGCGATAATAACTAAAATAGGAGGCTACAAATGAAGAAAACCATAGTAATACTGACGGTGTTGCTGCTTGCTGCTTTTTCAGGATGTGTCGAAAGTCCGGAAGAAAACGCGGTGAAAGAAAATGAGACTGGAGATGCAACGATGACGTATCTCCGTATCGGATATCAGCCAAGTACCCACCAGATCGCTGAGATGGTTGCAATGGAGAAGGGCTGGTGGAAAGAGGATCTCGCAGAGTTCGGGATCACGAAAGTTTCTGACAGCGAGTTTCCATCAGGTCCGCCAGAGATGGTTGCCATGATGGGTGGTCACCTCGATATTGCGTACGTTGGCGCTGCGCCGCCGATCACCGCGATCGCACAAGGGCTCGATGCGAAGATCGTTGCTGCTGTGCAGACCCAAGGATCCGATCTTGTGCTCAGGCCGGCGATCAACTACACCACACCATCCGACCTTAGTGGGCTTACGATCGCAACGTTCCCGCCGGGGTCGATTCAGGACACCGTGCTCAGGAAATTCCTGATAGATAATAACGTCAGAACTGGTGATGTTGTGATCAAGGAGATGGGTCCCGGTGACGCGATGACTGCGATCACAGCAGGAGCAGTTGATGGCGTCTTCCTGCCGCATCCGTATCCGGCAGTGATCGAGATGGAGGGTAACGGCAGAAGCGTTGTCAGTTCAGGTGAGATGTGGCCGGATCATGCGTGCTGCTGTCTGCTCGTAAGCGGTGAACTGATCAGGGAACATCCCGAGATGGTCAAGCAGATCATCAGGACGCATATCAAGGCGACTGAGTATCTCAAAGGGAACCAGAACGAGTCTGCCGAGACATTTGCAAATAAGACCGGATACGATCTCGACAAGGTCAAGCATTCTTTCGAAACGTGGGATGGTGAATGGATCAGCGATCCACACCTTGAGATCAACAGTACCCTTGAATTTGCGAAGGTTCACTACGATCTTGGAAATATCGACACAATGCTTACCGAGGAGGATCTCTTCGATATGAGGTTCTACGATGCTGTGGCAGGGGAGTGATCCCCCTTTTGTTTCTTTTTTTGCGCTACCTGAAAACCCGTTTCACCACAAAATTCACAATTTGTCAAGTAGGGGCCATAGCGCACCTCTTGTTTGGGGTAATGGCCCCGAGGTTACTATGAGCCCCC
>DAOUXE010000134.1 GCA_030666765.1 Methanosarcinales archaeon | reverse complement strand
TTTCAGAATTGCGGCTCTTACCCTTCCATCGGAAGGGGACCCCAATAGGTGGGCAGTTTGGGTGGGGCGCCACACCCTCGAAAAAATATCAAGGGTGCCCGAAGGTTGACTCATCAGGGTCGGAAACCCTGAGAAGAGTGTAAGAGCATAAGTCAGCCTGACGTGATTTCGCATAGCAGGGAATCGCGAGACGAAAGTCAGGTCTAGCGAACCTACGTAGCTTCTTGATGGTGCTCGTAGACGACAGAAAAGCTACCCCGGGGATAACAGAGTCGTCACCGGCAAGAGTACATATCGACCCGGTGGCTTGCTACCTCGATGTCGGTTCTTTCCATCCTGGCTGTGCAGCAGCAGCCAAGGGTGAGGTTGTTCGCCTATTAAAGGAGATCGTGAGCTGGGTTTAGACCGTCGTGAGACAGGTCGGTTACTATCTATTAGGGGTGTTTTGAAGTCTGAGGGTAAGTTGCTTTTAGTACGAGAGGAACAGAGCAACGGTGCCTCTAGTCGATCGGTTGTCCGACAGGGCACTGCCGAGCAGCCACGCACCAATGGATAAGGGCTGAAAGCATCTAAGCCCGAAACCAAACCTGAAAAGAGACTTCTCTTAAGGATACTTGTAGAAGACAAGTTTGATAGAGTCGGGATGTACGCACCAAGGCAACGAGGTGTTCAGTCCGCGGCTACTAACATCCATATCAGATTGGTCTTGCTATAGTAAGATCACTGGATGTATGAGCCGACTTCGGTCGGTTCAATTCAGGCGATATCTGGGTCGTACGTTAATACATGGAAATAAAACCGAGCACATCGGCCATAGCGGCGGGGCAACTCCTGTACCCATTCCGAACACAGAAGATAAGCCCGCCCGCGTTTGTGGCGTGTACTGTGGTGCGAGAGCCCATGGGAATCTACAAACGCTGATGTGCTCGATTACGGTTTTATATGTAATATTGCAGAATCAAGGAGAGTGGATTTGTCAATAAAGTCAGTTGAAAGAGTTAGTAGACTTAATCACATAATTATTTTACTTATGCGATTTGTTCTTCTGACCAGTATTTCCTACTCAACCTTATTCACCGCTTTAGTCATGAGTCTATCATTCATCGATTTTACAGGACTCCCAAGTACTACTACTGAAACCATTAAAGCGATTACCGACGATGCAAAAAACAACTCAATGTGATAAACGTGTCTGAATATCTCATATCCATAAAAATAGAGAAACTGGAAGAAGGTGGCTATCTCGCAACGAGCGATATTCTTCAGAGATCATTGCACAGGGAAGATCGATAGCAGAGACAATGGAGATAGCACAGGATGTGGCAAGAAAATTAATCGAGTCCTATGTCGAGCATGGCAACCCTCTGCCTATGAGATTGAACCATCAAAGAACATTATGCAGGACGTCAAAATACCGATAAGTGTGACCGCATGACGAAATTGCCAGCACTGATTGCAAGAGATGTTATCAGGAAGTTAAAGAGATCCGGATTTGTCTTCGACAGGCAAGCAAAAGGGAGTCATGAGATCTGGTATAATCCAATCACAAAAAGAAGAACTACGATTCCAAATCATCCGGGTGTGGGCATTCCAAAAGGAACATTGCGAGCGACCATCAAAGAAGCAGGGCTTACCGTGGAAGAATTTTTGGAATTGTGAGTGACCCGGCTTTCAGTATCTATGCACATCTGAGTAACTTATATGCACTGGGTTTCGTAATAGCAGCGACCCCGGGCCGCGACGGTATCCTCGCCACCGGCATCCGCCCGTGCGACGCCGCCTACATCAGTGGCGACAATCGCGTCACTTCCTCAAGCGCTCTGATAATCCTACGGGTGGTGCGATAACGCTCTAACTTATGAGGTCGTACAACCGGGGCCAGCCGCGATGACAGGATTCCATGGAAGCATGATGTTTCCGATTCTCACCTCTTAACGATGGATTTTTGCCCTGACAATCTGCAAAAAAGCTCTTAAAATCTCTTTTGGATCTTCACCGAATTCTCCTTCCCTTATCACCTCATCGCTTCCGTCATGAAAGTGCTTCGGAAAGCTTTTCATATGTCTCAATTTTTCGTGAGGTCGGTTGTCATATCTGTAAATGCTCCCGTCTATCGCTCTTCTTTCCCAATGATATGCAAACCTACCCCTGATTTTCACAGAGAACCAAACATCCGGATAACTTCCATCAACAATGTGCAAACGAAGCTTTCCTGCTACAATTTGTGAGTAAAGGACAACATCAAAGAACTCATCTTCGGCAATATCAGCCAGTTCACCGTAACTCACATTAATTTCTCCAGGATATGTCTTATTTTATCTTTTCTCCCTTCCAGATAATCAAGTCTCGTGAAGTCATCAAAAGTATCACTTTCGCTCAACTCGCCTCTGTTTATCTTCTCGTCCAGTTCCCCAATAGATGACACCCCATATCTCAGATAGATTGCTGCAATTTCAACTTTTAACCCGCGAACCCTCTCTTTCAAATAAGCTTTTAACCCCTCTCCCACAAGTGTCTCTTTTTTCATATGAAGCATTGTTGCAGCTTCTTCTAATGATATTGCCATTTCATTCACCATTTATTTAGTACCTTTATATGTGTTACCTTCCGGTTTAAAAGTTATCGACCATACCCATCCAATATATAAAACATTACACTGCCGCAATGAAACAAAATCCCCGAAAATCGGTCCAGCAGACACAGATAGTGGCTACATCATCTGAGGGGCATAAGTTCATACGGTGCTGGTTCTGCTGACACTGCCCATGAAACTCAAGCGCCTGCTATGGTGCAGACATCATCACACCCACGCCCGAAACGGTTACTGCGTACTGCGAACCACTACAAGGACGACCTCGGGCCGCGACAACCGGATCACACCCTCACAGATACCGCGATCGCGCTTGAAATAGCCACCGGCAGCCGCCCGTGCGACCCCGCAACGCTCGCCGCCGCCGATGTCAGTGGCGATGACCGCGTCACCGCCTCGGGCGCTATCATGATCCTACATGCGGCGACTGGTAACATAGATTTATAATCGAGATTGTCCAATTTCAACACATCCGCGGATCCAAACCGAATGCGAAGCATCGCCAAAAGCCATACGAAAAGCGATTACCGACGGTGTAAAAACAACTCGATGTGGTGAAAATGTCTGAATACCTCATATCCATAAAAATAGAGAAACTGGAAGAAGGTGGCTATCTTGCAACGAGCGATACCCTTCAGGGACTCATCGCACAGGGAAGATCGATAGCAGAGACGATAGAGCTAGCACAGGATGTTGCAAGAAAATTAATCGAGTCCTATATCGAGCATGGAGATCCTTTGCCGTATGAGATTGAGCCATCGCAGACCGTCATGCAAGACGTTAAAATACCGATAAGTGTGACCGCATGACGAGATTGCCATCCCTGACCGCAAGAGGTGTTATTAGGAAGTTAAAGAGAGCAGGATTCCTCTTCGATAGACAGGCAAAAGGGAGTCATGAGATCTGGTACAATCCAACCACAAAGCGAAGAACTGCACTTCCAAATCATCCTGGCCTGGAATGGATATTCCAAAAGGAACATTGCGAGCGATCATAAAAGAAGCAGGGCTTACCGTGGATGAATTTTTGGAATTGTGAGTAACTGGCTTTCAGTATCCATACACATCCGGGTTACTACCTCGCATATTGTTTTGGAGATACTGGCAGCGATTTTTAGGGGATATTTGAAAGTCAAGCCAAAGAGCCATAACCAGATGCCGTGAATTTCAACAGGCTATCTTCTGGCAAGCCATAAGGGCACATCACTGACCTGTGGTCCGGTAGCAGTGCCCCGCAACAACAATTAAGTAACACATCACCAGAGGGTATGCCATGTGGCTCCGGTTCAAGCTGATCCTTCTATTCATCGCGATTTCCATCGTGCCGTTTAGCATCATCGGGTACTATACATACACCTTCTCAGCCGAGTCGATGGAGGATCATGCCATCATGCACCTGAACTCGGTGGCGGAGACGAGAGCTGATTATATAACTACATGGCTTGCAGAGCAGAAAAGCGCTGCAAGGGTTTTCGCAGGCACATCAGCGGTTGCCCTCAATCTTGAGGTGATGCGAACCACACATCCATCGAGCAAGGAATATCAGCAGGCAAAGGATATGATAAGAGAATTCGGGGATGTTGTAAAGGCGGAATCCGGCGATTTTGAGGAGGTCTTCGTGCTGGATGCGGAGGGGGTCATCGTTTCGTCCACAAATTGGGAGATCTTCGGAGATGATAAATCATCGCGTGAATATTACCGCGCCGAGTTAGACGAGACGCATGTAACGGACATATATGAATCCCCGGCACTTCAAAAACCAACTATGCTCGTATCAACCCCACTTATCATGGGTAATAGGACGGTTGGCGTGGTGGTTGGAAGGATCAACATAAGCACGATCCATAGGACTATAAGCGACCGCAAGGGACTTGGGGAAACCGTGAATATACTCCTGACCGACGGGGATGGTAATCTCATCAGCAGTTCGGGAGATATATCGGTAACATCACCGGTAATACGGCATGACATCAGCCATGATTGTTCCGGTATCTATGATCGCAATGGAAGAGAGGTCATCGGTGCTCAGGCATGTATCCCTGACCCGGGATGGTTTCTGATCGTTGAACAGGACCATGATGAGATATTATCTGCTCTGCATACGATTTTAGAACGGGCGATTGCGGTTACGTTTGGCATCATCATCCTAACCAGCCTCTTCTTCATATTTGTCACGAAGCGGATCGTAAAACCGATCAGGCAACTGTACGAAGAGACTGAAGCAGTGGCGAAAGGAGACTATTCGGTGCAGGTTCCAGTGATATCAGATGATGAGATCGGAACATTGACCAGGCGGTTCAATGAGATGACATCCAAACTGGGAGAAGCACACAGAAAACATGAAAATAAAATCGCTCTTGTCAACCGCGTTCTCTCGGGTCAGAGGAACAAACACCCAACC
>DAOUXE010000036.1 GCA_030666765.1 Methanosarcinales archaeon | reverse complement strand
TGTCCAAAATATTCATCATCGAGCACTCTGCCTGCTATGTATGAAAGATCTTTGATGTTCTGCCGGTCTCCTTCTTTTGAAGCAAGGAAGTAGATGCCATTCTTATTCTCTAAGAATTTCAGCATAAGTTCGGTTTTTCCAACTCTTCTTCTGCCGTAGATCACAATGAATTCTGGTGAACTACTTTGATATCTGGATTCAAGGAATCTTAATTCGTCTTCTCTGTTCACAAATTTTTGTTGATACATAAGTATTATACTCGACTCTCAACTACATAAGGCTTTTTGATCCGAAAGCTATAGATCATCCAAATCGAAGACCCGATACCCGATCTTTCTAAATTTTTCCTTATCCTCGATCTTCTTTGCCATGATACCGAAATATTCTTTCCGTTTTTCGTTGTTCCATCGGAAACGCTTCGCTTTTTCCTTTAAAGATTCGATGACCCTGCTCGCGCCTCTATGATCCAGATGTTTCCATTTGCATTCCATAAAAAGAATCTCTTTCGCCCCCTCGTTAAGTGCAACAATGTCAATCTCATCGTCCTTGTGCCACCATCTGCCGATTCTCGAGAATTTAAACGGCAGCATCACGGCATATTCTTCAAGGATCTCTTTTGAAAATTTTTCAAAAATTTTTCCAAGATAACGATTATAATCCGAATCGAAATTACTGATCTGCCCGTTTAAGATCAACTCCGACTTATTCGGGTGAATAAACCTGAAATAAAAATCAAAATAATTATCCGAAAGATTATATCGCTTGTTTCTTCTCCGTTCTTTATCATCGAGCACGGGATAGGATTCCTCCACAATATGAAGATTGATCAAATTGCTCAGGTATTTGGAAACAGTGGAAGTGGGAAAACCGGTATAATTCACAATATCACCGAACTTCGTATTGCCGAATGCGATGGCTTTCAATATTTTAAAATACCTTGTGGGCTCCCTTAATTCGCTTTTTACTAAGATCTCCGCTTCTGAGAAGAGGGATTTGTTTGGCTGGAACACTTCATCCAGTTTCTCGCCGTGTTTGAGTCTGTAACACACCTCTTTGATGTACTCGGGTATGCCATCGGTTATCCCGAATATCTCAACCGCTTCTTCGATTGAAGCGGCTCCAAAATCCAGAATATGCCTTGCTTTGAGCGGTCTTACAAAAAGCTGACCAGTTCTTCGCCCATACAAAGGACTCCTGTAATTTAACAGATAGTTCTCCATCATTGAGATTGATGAGCCGCAAAGGATCAGTTTGACCGTGGTGTTTTTCAGGAGTTCGTCCCATATCTTCTGGAATTTGGATAGCAGCGCTTTATTTTCTGAAATAAGGTTAGGAAATTCATCAAATGCGATGATCAATCTATCTTCATCGGCTATCAATTCAAACAACTCTTCCCATGTGAAATCGCCTCTTGCGATCAAAGGATTGTCCAGTGTCTGCGAAACAATTTTTTTGAAAGATTCCAGGTTATCCTTTTCCAGTGCCTGTTCAACAAAGAAATACCCTGCTTTTTTGCCGTGAATCGCTTTTTTTATAAGTTCGGTCTTCCCTATCCGCCTTCTCCCATAGATGACTATCAGTTCAGCACGGTCCGAACGAAACGCCTCCTGTAAACTGGATAGCTCACTTTCTCTGTTCACGAAATGATTTTGTTCACGCATGATTAGCATAATCGTGAGTAAAGTATTTAACCCCATTGGCAGCTACGGTACTTCCAAGCAGCCGGACTTCCAATCAAGAAATCCAGAATACTTTCACGCGAGATATCAGAGAACATGGATTCATCGCATATCAATATTTATATTAATATAAGTGCAATTATTATCACAATATCCAGAACAAGCGTCGCCGCTCCATTGATCGCAACGATCTTACTCCCGAGCTTTGGACCAAAGAGTGATACGTGCAGTGGCAGCGAGTGCTTTGCAAATCGTGCCGAGAACGATATCACATTACCAAGCATCAAGGCGATCAGCACTCCCTTTGTTGATAGCACACTGGCATCAAAGAAGCTGCCGGCAAGAACCAATCCGGAATATGTGTTCAGGATTTCAGTCGCACTGACCAGCGCGACCTCACTTTCGAGCCCTAAAATATTCGTAACCGGTTCTATGATTCCAGACACAGCCTGAAAGACGCCGCGCTCCATCAGAAGCGCTACCAGAAACAGGGTTACAAACATCACCGGCACGATCCTCCTAAGCATCCTGTATGTGGTTTTAACACTTTTGTTCCATGCGCTGCTGCGGTTACCACTGACTGAACCATTGTCGGGCTTATACGCCTGATGATGTGCGGATGATCCGTCCGGGAGAAACGCGTCCCCGCCCAACCATATCCGTGCAAGAACGAACCCGAAACACGTCTTTATGAGTGCAACAAGTCCACGAAGGCAGATATAGATCATGCCGGTCGTAAATCCGAGAATCGGGATCACCACAGGCAGGAAATACGTGAACAGATGGGAGAGAATGCCAGGAAAGGAACCAATCAGGGTTGTCGCGATGACTTCCCGCTCGGAAACCCTTTTTGCAGTCAGTTCCTCCGATAGCATGGAATAAGCGGCAGTGGCGCTGAACATGCTCGTCACAACCGAGAGCGCCGATACTCCGGAGATGTTCGCCCTCTTTGAGATCGGGAGAACCAGTCTGTCGAACTTTCTCATCAGCCCGATGTTGACTGCATAGTTTGTTACAAGGATGCCGATCGCTATAACCGGAGCGATCTTTACCACATAATGGACTGCATATATTAATGAAGTATATATCATTATCATCACCTCGGTGGATATGCGAATATCATGTCACCTGGGTATTTTACACCCATGAAACGTTCAAGATACTCTCTGTAAACCTCTTCCGGATCAACATCAAACTGCGGATGGAACCAGTTGACAAAGTAAGCACGCCCAACGATGCTATCAGGTCCCCATGCAATTTCAGAACTGTACAGGTAAACGCTGCCATTCGTTACCGCGGATAATTCATCCCATCCCGGACGGGTCTCGATGATATCATTAATCAATCGTTCTGGCTCATCTGTGCTCTGCCATCCCCATCTCTCCATGATCGGACCTGTCGACACACATTTGACTATTATATCGGGATCTGTTTTCAGTATCCACTCACTGTCCACCTTCGGATATTGTGTGAGATGAGCGCATATATTGCGCCCACCAGCAGCGGCACAGACATAACCCGCACTGCTACCTTCGCCCTGACTCATAATCACTGTCGGGCTGTTGCTGCCCCCCCATTCCAGCAATACCCGCGGCTTATCATCCTCTGCAAGCCCATCCACAAACTCAGCAATTGGTATCTCATAACCCTCCCGCCAGTCGATGTATGCCCGTGCATCGTCACTCCTGCCGAGAATATGTCCAAGTTTAGCCATTTCAGATTTTAAGAGATAATCTCTATAAAAATCCATCCCAATCACCGTGATGCCAGCAGGAACGAGTTTCTCTCGCAGTTGCAAAACCCGCTCACTGTGTGCGGATGTGATGACTATGTCAGGACTTAAGCTGACAATCGCTTCAGGATCGGGTTTGCTCCATGTTCCGACTGTTGGTTTTTCAAGAAGTTCCGGATAGTAGTAGTCGTATTTCAGTATATCATCTGATATGCCAACTATCCGCTCGCTTGCCCCAAGGATCTTGACGGCTTCTGTGCGGTAGCTTCCGAGTGCGATTATCCGCTTCACCGGTCTGTATATTGTGATGTTCTGTCCGATTGAATCTGTGATCGTTCTTGGGTATTGTACATGGATATGCGCAGCGTCTCTCAGGTCATCAGGTTTGGTGTGTGCAGAGCCGTCAAGATATGCGAGAATCAAACTGCCGAGTTCTGGTTCTGATACGATCATGTCGTGATCCGTGTCGCCTGGGATCCCCATACCTTGTGCGGATGCTGGCAGGCATGACGCAAGAAGAAGCAGTATCAGAAGCGCGGACTGTATCCTCTTCATCGTTCCATCTCCGGGTACACAAACACCCCGTGTTCACTCATATTGAAATCGATGCGCTGGAACCGCTCCAGGTATTCCTGCCGGATCGTCTGCGGATCCATATCCTCGAAGATGTCCGGATGGAACCACTTTGCAAAGTACGCTATGCTTACCACCTGCTGCATCCCACATCTGATATCTGATGCAACCACGTGCACTCTCTCGTTTTCCACCGCAGAGACGTCTGCAAGTTCAGGGCGGGAGGTGAGTTCATCCCGCATTCGCTTCATCCCGGCAGGGTCATCGCAATCGTAGCCGGATGGAAGCTTGCTCGTCACGACCTGGATGATAACATCCGGGTTCTGTTCCAGTACCCACTCAGGATCAAGGGTGGGAGATCCTTCGAACAGGTCGCTCGCGATGTTGATACCACCAGCGATGGTGCACTGTCTATCTCCTGAGGAATTCTTGCTAAACGTTTTATATCTCCAGATATTTGGATATAACTCCATATATACCTTCGGCTTGTCCGTATTCGGAATTAATTCTGTCCGGTTCTTGATCACACTCATGTAACCATTGTGCCATTCGATAAACTCCTCTGCCCGCGCCTCCTCTTCCAGCAGGTATCCGAGTTTTCTCATATCCTCAGTCAGGTTATCCGGGTCTGTGAAATCGAGACGCACCACCCTGACATCAGGTTCGATCTTATCTTCAAGCCCGATATTCCATGTCCTGTACGTGATGACAATATCGGGTTTCAACGCAAGTATCGCCTCAGGATCCGGTTTGGCACTTGTTCCGACCACCGGCTTTCTGTACATCACCGGCAGAAGCATCGTTTCCGCTGCGATACCACTGCTCACACCAGTCACGCGATCCTCTGCCCCGAGCACTCTGATCGCATCTGCCTGCGGATCAGAGAGTGCGATGATCCGCTCGATTGGCTTATATGTAGTCACCGCCATGCCATCTGCGCAGACGATCGTTCTCGGATAATATGCATGAATGCGGGATGCCGCTCTCAGTTCAGCCGGTAGAGGATGCTCGGAAGATCCATCGAGATATGTCAGGATGGCGGTGCAAAGTTCGGTCTCTGATACGATTTTGTCCCCATCAAGGTCACCTGGAACAGTATCCTCTGCAGCAACATGCGTACAGCAGAGCGCGATCAGAATTGCAAAAAGTACCGCCCTGCAGTACACATCGTTCTTCATCTGTCACCCTCCTGATACACAAACACCCCGTGCTCACTTGAATTGTAATTCAACCCCTGAAACTCACTCAGATACTCCTGATGGATCGCCTCCGGGTCCATATCCTCGAATAAATCGGGATGAAACCACCCTGCCAGGTATGAAAGACCGATCAAGTACTTCGGGTTAGTCCACGTGCCGCTGGCACAGATCAGATATACCCGCCCGCTCCGCACAGCCTCCATATCAGCAAGTTCAGGACGGTTCATGAGCTCATCACGAAGCGCGCACATCTCACCCGGGTCGTCTGTGCCGTAGCCGCATAATGCACCTGTCGAGGTGCCAACGACTTTTACGATTGTATCAGGGTTCCGCACCACGACCCACTCAGGATCGACCTTCGGATATGATCCGCTGAGACCTGCTGCGATGTTCCTTCCGCCAGCCATCTCGACAAGTTGGTCGGCGCCGCTCCCAGTACCATAAGTCTTGTAGTCCTCATAACCCTCGATATACACCCGCGGCTTCTCATCATCCCTTAGATCACTGATCCTGCCATCGATCACATCAAGATATCCAAGGTACCACAGAGCGAACTCTTCCGCCTCACTTTCTCTCTCGATGATGTATCCAAGTTTTCTCACATCATCGATCATGGTTTCGGGTTTGTAGCAGTCGAGGCGGATCAGTGTGATGTCGATGCCGTGCAGTTTCTTCTCAAGTTCCTCGCTCCATCGTGTGAAGTGGCTACCGTAAGCGATCACGACATCCGGGTCCAGACTGATGATCATCTCGACGTCTGGAGATGTCATCGATCCTACCATCGGCAACCGGCTGATCTGTGGAAAAAAATCAGAACAATCTGCGGTGTGTTTTGAGATGCCGATGATCTTATCTGACGAATCAAGCGTTCTTAGGATTTCCACGCCGTTCGAGTGGAGAACGATGATGCGCTTCACTGGTTTGTAGATCGTGACAGTCGCAGGCTCTGCTGAGTCGTCGATGATCGTTCTCGGGTAATACTGGTGGATGTGCGCAGACTCTCTCAGACCGTCCAGCCCCACATCGCCAGAGCCGTCGAGATAACCAAGGATCAGACTGCCAAGCTCCGCTTCTGATACAGTCCCGTCTCTGTCGATGTCTCCTGTGACCTGTGCATATACCGGACATGCGACCAGCAGGAGAATAAAACCAAATACTACTCTTCGGTTCATTTATGGATACACAAAGATGTTATCCGGAATCCCCATGCCCTGGAACCGCTCGAGATACTCCCTGTGAATGTTAGAGGGGTCGAGGTCTTCAAAAGTGTCAGGATATAGCCACTTTGCCATATACGTGACACCGATGATGTATCTGGGTCCTGTGTAGATGTCTGATGTGAGCAGGTGAACCCGCCTACCTTTCACTGCATCCATGCCCGCCCATCCCGGGCGGCTCATGATGTCACATAAGATCGCTTCAGGCTCAGAGGTATTATCATAACTGGTAGATGCTGCCCTGACCAAGACATCCGGATTCTGTGCGATCACCCATTCAGAGTCTATCTTTGGGTACGCGCCTATCAAGCCGCTTGCGATGTTTCTCCCGCCAGCCATCACGCACATCGAGTCTCCACCGGAGCCTGCGGACACTGTTTTAAAGTCGGAATAGCATTCAAGGTATATACTCTGCCGATCTTCTGTGGGAAGGTCTTCGACACGCTCACTGATCAGATCAGTATGGTGCTGGTAGAAGTCGATCAGTTCTCGCGCCTTCTCCTCCTGCTCCAGAACGATTCCGAGTTTCTGCACATCGTCAGTCATGTTTTCAGGGATGTACAGGTTAAGCCTGATCACGGCGATGTCAGTCCCGCCGAGTTTCGCCTCAAGTTTATCTTTCCCGGGCCATTTGCCATACGCAAGTACAACATCCGGATCAAGAGCAAGGAGCACTTCGCAGTCAGGACTGTTCCATTTCCCTACGGTCTGAACCTCCTCAAACTCAGAGAAAAAGTCATCCTCAGCGATTCCTGTGCTGACCCCGACCACCCCATCCGTCGCTCCAAGCGACCGTATAACCTCTGCGCAGTCGCTGGTGAGTGCCACGATGCGTCGTACCGGCGTGTAAATGGTCACCTTATCTCCGTTTGAATCCGAAATCGTCCGCGGATAATAGGCATGGATGTGGGATGCGGACCTAAGATCGGACAGTCCGATATTTAAGGAATCACCAGGAGACGCATCAAGATACTCGAGGATCAGAGCTGTTAGTTCTGCCTCTGACACAGTTCGATCTCCATCAATGTCTCCTGTGGCAAGGGCGCAAGCAGGCGGTGACAGCGTCACGGTGAGCATCAGCACCAGAACGGCGAAGATCCCCGGTTTCATCGAAGTCTACCTCCGTACATAGAGATATGCCACAAACATCATCGCGACCAGTACCCATGCCCCAAATCCGGGTGTATTCGGTTGCACAGCTTCCGTGTCCGTCATCGGCCGTTCCAAAAACTGCGGCGCAGCACCGCCACCGACAGCACCTTCGGAATCGCTCAAGAGGTCGATCCAGATTCCTGTGATCTCCGGAGTACCGGAACCGGGGGTTGATGACCTGACACGATACGTGACCATGGTCTCATTGATGACTGCAAACGAGATATTCTGTCCTGAGACCCGAACCTTCTCGTCAGGATGCGTTGTGCTGACGAACGTCAGACCAATAGGAAGCATTTCTGCGATCCCACAGATCGTGATGTTGTCAAGGATTAGCGTCACATCAAACTCGTCTGGTGCAACCTCCAAGATCGCACGGTCAACTCCGGTGTTATCGGTGTTGGCAATGTTATCAGTGTTATCAGTGTTGTTCGTGTCACACAGACCTGGCGCTTGCAACACAATCATTGCAAGCAATAGTGCTATACATAGTTTCATTTATATACCTATATTAATTTCCATACAATATTTCTGTCAGATATTCGATATCGCTCATATCCTGATCATACCATCTGCTCCGGATCGTCACGACCACATACCCGACCCCGCCTGCACAGATTCCAAGAACAGTCGTGCCGAATGCGATGATCAAGTTGTTCGCGAGCGCCTGCATGTCA
>DAOUXE010000127.1 GCA_030666765.1 Methanosarcinales archaeon | reverse complement strand
TTGTCAAATCCCCCTTCTGTCACGAGTAGATGACGGTGAGTGGTGAAGCCCATTTTCTTGGAAAATGGCCACAGCATAACAATGACGCCTCCTATCAATCTTCCGCCTCTGTGCCCGTATGAGATCGTATCGTTGATTGCTACAATCGCAGCATCCATCAAGACCTCCAGGAGGAAACGGTTGTTCTTCATGACTGGCCACAGAGCATCCGGGATTGTGAGTACTACGTGTCGATGAGGTACGTTGAACAACGTGTTTTGGAGAGATTTTGCCCATTTGTCTGTGTGGCTTTTGCCACAACTCGAGCAGATGCGACTGTTGCATCCGAAATGGACCGCTAATGTGGTTCCACAATGTTGGCATTGGTATATGAAGAAGCCGCGACTCTCGCTGGTGTAGTTCAAGCGTCAAAATATGACGACATGTGGGGTTTCCACACTTATATCCGGCCTCAAGAAGGATCATCTGTCGAGTGGCGTCGGAAATTGCTTTCCTCTTAGTATTGACTGAACTCTTTGGGCTAATGGCAGTCATTATTAACTCTATTTGTTTTAGTCGAAAAATATATAACGTTATCTTCACTAAATGGCGCTGATTCATCCGACCAAGCGCGCTACGCACCGTTTCTTCCGCGTTCCTCTGCACCTGAACCGCCGCAGCTCGTCTCGCAATACTGCCACGTCTCGTCTCCAACGATGAAGTTGTTCACCGATCCCTGCGGTGCAGCCATCGATTAGGGACTTGAGCGGCGTGGATAGGCGCGGTGCGCAACAATGCACCGCGGCTCGAAGGATGCCGAAGATTATCCGGCTTTCGCAACCTCTCGCACGATATCGCTTGTGCTCAGTATCCCAACCGGTCGCTGTGATGCGCCAACGCCCTTTTCTGATAGTATCAGCAGTCTGTGGATGTGCTCCTCGCCCATGATCTTCGCTGCCCGCCCCAGTGTGGCATCCGGTGCAATCGCAAGCAGGAGCGAAGACATAACATCCTCTGCGGTCAACTGTTTAAGATCCGGTTTGTGCAGCACCTTGACTATATCCAACTCTGATATGAATCCGAGCGCATCTCCCCGCACACCTATCACTGCCACGCCGGATAAACACTGGTGCGCCATCATATCTGCGATCTCCTTGATCGGTGTGTCCGGAGAGACGGTCGATACTCCGCGCGTCATAACATCCCGTATCATTTTTTCAGCTATCCTCATAATCATCAACCCGTTCTAATTTCTTGTGTACAAGCGGTACCGCATCCTGAAACACGTACCATCAGTGGCGGATCAGAATGGTTATAAACTTATTCTCCATACTACGAGAAAAAGATACCGGTTATTCTATCGGCAGGCTACCCTGATGTTCTGATCAAGTAGTTCTATCTCAAATTTAGCGCCTGTAAATTGTTCGCATACCCATATATTCGTCTTTGTGTGGAGCGACAACTCCCGCACAGTAAATGACCCGGATCTTGCGATAGCCATGTACGGGATCAGTTGATCTGCCAGATAAACGTCTACCGACGCCCCGGAGTCCAGTTCCCTGATGATGCTGTCTGCTGCACCGGATCCGACCACCTCTGCCGGCTTTCCGCGCGCTCCAAGCGCAGATCCGCCCATAAGACCGCGCCAGAGCGCGATCCCACTTCCTGTGCTGCCACTGCCAGCACTGCTGCCTCTATTGCTATTACCATCCTTGCTACCCCTGCTACCCTTGCTGCCCTTCGGTATGGAAGGATTGTGCTCGGTCACGATGTCCGCGGCATATCCGTGCGCCTCAAGTCGAGTGGCAGCAGCATCACGCTGCCTTTTTGCGACATGCTCAGGAAGTCTTGACGCATGAGAGCATCCATAAACCATGTTCGCATCCATTCTCTCAAAATCAACTCCTAAAATCCGGGAGGGTGTAATCACAGCCTTGATCTGTCCGCCCCCGCGCGGATAATAGCCGCGTCGCAACACCTCGATCGCAACACCGCACCCGGCAAGCGCGAGTGCTGGCAGCGTGACGTGCCGCAGGTAGTCGATCGGCGGACTCCAGTTCACATCGGTTCCACCTGTAATATCAAAAAGGACGGTTTCCGGCGAATGCAGTGCAACAGGTATCAGACACTGAAGCAGAAGCGAAACACTTCCTGCTGTGCCTATAGCCAGGCGGTATGCCCCGCCTCGGATCTCACCCGGGACAAAGGTTACCTCAGTAGACCTGAGTATGAGACCTGAAACATCTGCATCGGTGATCGATGCCACCGCTTTTATCGCGGTCAGGTGCTGGGCAGAAAGCCCTGGATTCGAGCGGTTGCTGCGGATATTTCTGATGCACACAGGCGTTTCTGTGATCGCAGCCATGGCAACAGATGTGCGCAGGATCTGTCCGCCCCCCTCTCCGAACGAGCCGTCGATGGTGAGCATAGAGTACGGTCTTCTGCTGCGGCGATATATGCTTTTGCCAGACCCGCAGGACTGGTCGTCCGACAAACGTCCGCCAGGTTCGGCGACTCTCACGCGCTCGAGCCAGGCACGCAGGTAACTCCTGTGATCCTCGCCACATTCATTGCAGCGTCCCGGGTAAGCCCGGCCCCAAGAATCGTATATCGCTCGGGACGGATATCTGATGCATGAACCAGCGCGTCGATGATGCACTGGTCAGGAATCCCGAGTTCTGCGGCAGTCGTTGGCGCACCGATCGTTCGCAGCGCAGCCCTGATCTGCTGCCAGTTGCCGCCGTGCAGGTACATCATCATGATTGTGCCGACGCCGCACTGCTCGCCGTGCAGGGCTGGCTCTGGCGCGATTCTGTCCAGTGCGTGGCTGAACTTATGCTCTGATCCGGATGCTGGCATGGATGAGCCGGCAATGCTCATTGCAACACCGCTTGAGACAAGTGCCTTAATAACAAGCCTTGCAGATTCCTCAAGTTCCGGTTTGATCGTCTCTGCCCGGTCCATCACGATCTGCGCAGTCATCCGGGACAGTGTGGCAGCATACTCACTGTATGGAGCGTTTCTGAGCCGGTGCGCAAGCTCCCAGTCGAGAACCGCGGTGTAGTTCGAGACGATATCGCCACATCCCGATGCAAGGAAACGATGCGGAGCCCGGGCGATGATCCCTGTGTCCGCGATGATCCCCAGTGGCGCCTGTGCCGGAACCGAGACCGTGTCGCCATCGCGGGCGATCGATGCACGCATCGATGCGATGCCGTCGTGCGCTGCTGCCGTCGGCACACTCAGGAACGGGATGTCAAGCATCGTCGATGATAGTTTCGCGACATCGATCACTGTGCCGCCGCCGACTCCAACGAGGAAGGAGGCGTTCTCTGCCGCGGTTACTGTGCTGTCTATGTTCTCCTGATCGGCATTCGTGACGATTGCGATATCTGTTGTGAATCCGTCGCTTGCAAGGATGTCTGATACGGACTCGCCAGCGATCTCGCGCGTCTTTCTGCCGGTTACGATGATGGCGTGGCGCCCGAGTTTGAGTTCGGTGCACATGCGGGCGGTGTCGGCTATGATGCCATGTCCGATCGCGATGTTGCGCGGGAGTTGCATCCATTTCTGTGATTTGGGGGTCATGGGGTTACTCAATTTCGCGTTTAATTAATATTTTTTTAACAATTGCAGGTCTATTATGTGTATGCCATTGTTTTTCTTTTCAACTTTTAGGTCATGAGTTATACCATATCTAATTCTCAAGGTTGCCTTTTCCTTCTTCTCATTGATCTTTATCTCTACTGATTTCTTATTCTTAAAAATTTGGATGGTTTTACCGTCCTCGGACTTGCGGATTTTTGCAGATTCTGCCCAGCTAATACCATGATCGTTTATGAGATACTTTAGAAGTCTCTTACTGTCATCTCCTGGAATATCGTCCCAGCTAAACGAATAACACATATCAATTATACTTTTATAAAATTCTTCTGAGTTCTATGATTCCAATATCTCGTGCCGTTGGAGTGAAATGGTATAAAGCACTTCAATACTTCTTAATACCTCAATCCGACTTATTTTTTCGTTCGACCCCATTTCCATTCTTGAATTGATTGCAGACGATGGTTTCTGCTTTGCATCACTTAACATGCTATTAAATAGGGTTATGTCCTTTAATGCATTATTTTTGTCATAAGGCTTTTGACGGAGTTCATTGTCATCTACAAGCCGCTCATCCGTTTCTTTTACGATCTTATTCACCCAACCAATAGTATCAAGTAATTGATGGTGTTTGATCGTGTCTGGATACTCAACATACCAAGAATCGTACATCTTGTGAATTTCGTATATAAATAATTTATTGAACAAACTGCAATATGCATACAACTTTGCCGTTGTCCATGCCTGCCATAGATTTTTCGGATTTATTAGCGCATTCATCGGATTTAAAAACACGCCAGCAGGATCACAATATCCAAACAAGAGATAATAATCATCCGAGTATGCGTCTTTTAAATTATTTATCTCAACTGTCAGATCCCGGTCAAATATCGGTCTGCCCCTAATCAACAATTTGAATTCAGAGTAATTTCTGCATTTGGCGCAGGTTGCTATAAATTCCAAGATTACAATCCTCCTTTCTATCGGATTTTTATCGTATTCCCTGTCATACACCGTCGTTATTTCTGATATAATTCTATCTGAAATATTTTCTAGATGTCGATTATCAGCCCCATTTGGTGTAAAATACATATCACTACCGAATGTTTCTCGATTTTTAAACACGTAATGCATAAATTTAGATATTCGATACAACATTATCTCCGTCCTGTCGGTCTCGTCGGTCCGGTCTGCCCTCTGAAAAAGAAGTTCCTCCGAAATTGCCTTTGCGTGCTCTGCCAATGGTATGTATACGCTTTCAATCAGATTTTCATGCACCCAATTGAACACAGCTTCTCTTTTTTTCTCTTTGTATTTTTTCATTTCAAAAATTTTTGTCATGAAATATAAATAAATTGCCAAAGAAATAGCTACTGTGGAAATACATATAGCGATAATCGGGATGACATTCACGTTTTCAAACAAGGAGGTATCAGTCATGTTCTCACATTTTTATGTGCAACCACAAGATATATAAACTATGTAGCACACCTCTATCACCATGCCACTACATGAGCAAGCCCCTCACAGATGT
>DAOUXE010000029.1 GCA_030666765.1 Methanosarcinales archaeon | reverse complement strand
TTTTTCGAGAACCACAGAATCCGGTAGAACCAGGTTTTTTTGCCAGAAATACAGAATTACAATTGGGTGACCGATCAACATACCTGAGTAGTTACTAAATATCTTATGAAAAAAAGTCCCCGTAATACCTGAAACCGAGATCCGGATCAACAACATCGGCGGATTCTACATCCGAAAGGTCACACTTTTGGGAACAAGCGCAAAAGTCGATTGTCCGAGAGAACATTTAGGAAAAACCGTGTATCCGGTGATCTTGAACCATGATGGTGAATGAAGACACGTTAGAGGATCTGAAGAAGTGCATCCACGATTTATAGCGAAAAAAACCGATGAATCAGAGAAAGATCTCAAAAAGGAGAGTACTGGTAAGAATACCGTATTTACACAAGAGCATCTTTACAACAATACTGTTGCAATTGTGGATGCCTTCTGCAGCCTAAACTCATAAGAAACTCGTCATAGTGCATTCGCTAGTCACCCACATAGAGATACCCCGGACGTGCAGTCTGAGCGTGACACGGTCTGAGTGGTTTCGAGGGGTGCCACGATGAACGCAGAGGTTAAGACATTCCTCGCGTAGGCAATGTTTGTCGACCCCCGCGGCAACAGCGATACCACAACCTTGATATATACATCTCCCGATGTCCTCAAAAGAGGCGTTTATTTGACCGAGTTTGACATACACGTTGGCTACATACACATCAAAAATCCGATCGCGCTTGCACCGATGGCAGGCATAACAAACATTGATTTTGTCATGGATAACGCAATGAGTGCGGGGATTGCCGTGATCGGCGGATACAATCTGGACGATGCGACAAACGAGGCGGCAAGGCGCATCAACGAGCGCGGGCGTGCTGAATTTTTGACACCCGATCCGATTGAACACATGCGGCGCGAACTTGATCGCTTGAAAGGGATTGATAACCCCCCCACAGTCGCACTCAACGTCAGAAGTACGGAAATTACGCCGCTAATAAAGGCAGCACTTCTTGCGAAGGAGTATGACGCAATCCTCGAGATTGATTGCCATTGCCGACAGCCGGAGATGATCGATATTGGCGTGGGCGAACCTCTTCTCCATGATTTACCGAAACTTGGATCGATCATATCAAAGGTCAAGAAGACAGGGGTTGTCCTTTCTGTAAAGACCAGATCCGGAATCGTGGATGACCGCGAACTTGCGGTAGCGATCGAGGGGGCAGGCGCGGATATAATCCACATCGATGCCATGGAACCCGGATTCGGTGCTGACTATAATGCGATCAAGACGGTAAGAAATGCCACCGATCTCTTTATCATAGGCAACAATTCAGTCACGGATTTCAGAAGCGCAAAGGATATGTTCGGATACGGTTCCGACATGGTCTCGCTTGCGCGAGCAGTACTCGAGATTCCGGGAGTGATCGATACCCTTGTCCGCTCTGTCACCACTTTTCAGAAGCAGACTGGCTGGTACAATGCACCAAAGCACATCTGCAGCGGGGGCGACGATAGGGCACTCGCGTTCTGCTGCTTGCCTGTCAAGCGGTGCGCTCTCATGCAGGTGCTCCGCAGGTACGGGATGACACCGCAGGAGTTTGCAGACTTAAAGGTCGAACTCTCACGCGGGACACCGCTCGAACTTGGAGATAACACTTGCTTCGGGACGCTGATCTGGTGCTGCAAACTCACAAAACCGTGCTTCATGCGGGACGCTGTGCTTGCCCAGATCGGCATTTCAGGAGCCCGGTATATGGAACTCAAGAAACGCCTCTCCGAAGGTATTTTAGAGCACCTTGAAAAACTCCCGATCTCAGCCGCCGTGAACGATTAGCACCGGAATGGTGGACGTGTGGACGACCTTGGTGGCAACGCTTCCGACAAGGATTCGATCAAGTCCTGTCTTGCCAAGTGTCCCCATCACGATCAGGTCGATCTCGTGTTCCATTGCATAGAGAACGATCTCACTTGCAGGATGCCCTTCCAGAATACTGCACTTGACAGGTACGCCGGATTTTGTGCCCTGATCTTCCACATGCTTCAGAGCCTCATTACCTTCTGCTCGTATCAGTTCGTACATACTCTCCCACGCAGCATCCATCGGCAGTGTTGCAAACGCGCCTGCGTCGAGGACGTATACCGCGTGAACCTCTGCTTCTGCGATGCGAGCAAGTTCGATGCCGTAGCTAACCGCCTTTTTGGTGTTCTCTGAGCCATCGGTCGCGATCAAGATCTTTTTGTACAATTCGCCCTCCATAAGATCATCTCAGTTACCGGATTGCCGTGGGATGAGATAAGGTTTTGTGTTGATGGGCGGGGGCGTATTCAATGATTCATGGGATGAGGAAGTCGGGCTACAAGCGTTTAAGGAGTTGTGGGGCGTAGTTGAGCACGGATATTTCAGGAGAGAAAATGGATTATGATGTCGTTGTGGTCGGCGCCGGACCTGCCGGTTGTCTGGCAGCGAAGTACGCCGCAAAAAACGGAGCGAAGACACTTCTTATCGAGGAACACGCATCCATCGGGTCGCCTGTGCAGTGCGCAGGTCTACTGAGCACGAGTGCGATCCGGGAGTGTGAAGTCGTTTTGGATAGTGGATTTCACCCGATCACTGGCGCGTTTGTGTATGCACCAAACGGGCGACGGATCCGCATATCAGGCGGCGAGATCAAGGCTTATGTGGTCGACCGGAGAATCTTTGACCGCACGCTTGCAGAGAATGCGATCCGGTCCGGCGCAGATATCCTCATGCGCACGCGTGCTGTCGGTATCACTATCGACAAGGAAGCTCGTGGGCGTGGGCGCCGGAGGATTCTCCACGTCTTAATCGAAGGCGAGCCCGATGTGATCGAGGCTGATGTGGTCATCGGGGCGGACGGCATACAGAGCCGCATTGCACGGTGGGCTGGTCTCGATACGCCAGAAACGGTCCTCTCTGGCGCACAGGTCAGCACGATCTACGACTTTGAGGATCCCAGATTTGTCGAGATATTCCCTGGATCATGCGCCCCCGGGTTCTTTGCATGGGCGATCCCGTACCATGGTAGCGCACGCATCGGGCTTGCAGTCCGGCCGATATCGGGGTCGGTGCCAGTAGCGAAGAGTGGGGTGGATTTGGGACCTGGAGTGATGCAGGAGTCTGCATGGGCTCATCTGAAACGGCTGATTGCGAAGCACCCTGTCGTATCTGAAAAGTGCGATCCCGGAATCGCAGGCATCGCGCTTGGTGGAATCCCGATCAGTGTACCGCAGCAAACGGCAGCCGAGGGTCTACTGATCGTTGGCGATGCCGCGGGGCAGGTCAAGCCGACGTCAGGTGGGGGTGTGTATCCCGGGGCTATGTGCGCAAAGATCGCGGGAAAGGTAGCAGCAGACGCTGTTCTGGAGGGGGATACGTCGGTCAGACGACTCTCCGAGTACGATAAACTCTGGAAGGGTAGGATCGGGAGGGAACTTGCGATAGGAAGGAGGATTAATGGATGGATGGCACGCATTTCTGATTCAGAGATCAACCGGGTGATTGGGGTGCTGGATGATGATGAACTGCTGGATCTGATCACGAGATACGGGGATATGGATCATCCGTCTGTTGTCGTCCGAAAACTCCTAATGAATCGGAAGAGCATGGGTGCTTTTCTGAAGATGGCTCTTATGAGGTGAGGCTGATCAACTTGCTGTAACTGTTCGATATTATGTGGAGCTATCAGATGGATCCAACAGCACAGATAACCAGTAGTCTGCAAAACCGGTGTTAATCTGTGGATTCTATGTCTTTTAGATACTATCTGCGAGCAGCTACAAAGCTATTAACATAGATTACTACGATTTTACCGTTCTGTAACTTTTCCGGAAAGCCATGAGTATATCCGAAAAGCACGGACTCGCAAGATATTTAAATCGGTCACGCCTACATCGTTACCAGATGCGAAACGATGGCGAAGAGAATTATACTGGAGAGAATGTGACAAACGAGATCATAGTGGTTTCGAAGAAAGAGATGGACGAGAAGGACGAGCTGATCGCATCCCTGAAGGTTAAAGCCGAGAAGATGAAATCCGACTTTGCGCGGTACAAAGAGCGGACTCAAAACGAAGGCGAAGCGATACGAAGGAAAACATCCGGCGAATTAGCCCGGCAGTTGTTGATCGTAGCTGACACGCTCGAACGTGCTGTATACAGCTATGAAGGGGGCGCAGGGGGTATGGGTGGGTGCGAGGTCGTGGACAAGATGGTAGAAGGGACGCGGAGCAGCATAGAAATGACCTACAACCAGTTACTATACGCGTCCGGGATCGTGCCGATCGCACCATCAGCCGGTGAACGGTTCGATGATGAACTGCACACCGCAATAGAGACTACACAGGACCCCCTTCTTCCAGATAAGACCATTCTGTCCCTTATCCGGAAAGGGTATATGCTGAACAACGAGTTGATCCGACCGGCTGAGGTAATCATCTCCAGAGGTGGTGGCGAACCTGTGGGGGAGGGGCAGGATGGAGAGAATGGTGGGGCAGAGAGAACACGAGAAGCAAAGCCCGGAACGATTATTTCGAGATTTATGAGGCGTTTTGTGAAGAGGTCGCTTGAAGTGGAGTTAAAGGAGATCTCGGAGAGGGAACAGAAATTGGAGGCGCGCGCACGTGAATTAGTCAGTAACGAGGAAATACTCAGAAATTCGGTCAAAGAACTTGACCTGCGAGAGAACGAATTTAAAAAAAGAGAAGAAGAATGGATAAAAAGGAAAGAAGATGCAGAATCGGGGGTTCTTAAAGTAGAACAACGCAAAGAAGTGTTGGAAGCCGAGATCAGAGAATCAAAGAGGCAATTATCCGCAATCATTGATACTCTCGATGAACAAAGGGTTAACAAGGACAAGATCGTTGTTGAGAGTATTGCGCTTGGCAGATACAACGAAGAGATATCTGAAGAGAATGAAAAGTTATCAAGCGAGATAAATGAGATGGAAGAGAAAAGGGAGTTGCTGAACTATGAACTGGAGGATATGGCGGGGAGAAAAGCGGAAAACATCGAAGAGCAGTCGAAGATGGAGAAAAAAATAGCAGAACTCGATGAAGAGTTGTCCATATCAGAAAAAGAGTTACAAAAAGCAAAAGAACTGGTAAATACAGAATCAGATAATGTTCGCGGGCTTGTGCAGCGCAAAGAATCGCTGGCAGCAGAGATAGAAGAGACAACGAGGGAGCTGGAGATCGCTTACGAGAATCTGGAGGAGCTGGACGGCAGGAAAGACAAAATAGTCATCGAAAGCATCGCCCTCCGCCGGTACAACGAGGCGCTGTTAGAAGAGCAGGGGGGACTGCTAAACAAGATTGAAATAGGTGAGGGGGACACGAATGAATCAGAAGAAGACACAGATGGAGAAAAAAATAAGAAATCCCCATTTACAGTATCCACACCATTCTGGTTCTAACAATAGGTGATATAACATGCAAAGAGAGATAATCGGAATAGATTTCGGCACGACGAACTCGGGGATAGCGTTCATCGAATTCGACGAGCCTACAATCATAGAGAACAGCGAAAACGAGCGAGTCACTCCGTCCGTTGTGTATTTTAAGGAGGGGGGCGACGTTGTGGTCGGAAGCGCTGCAAAGCGCAACATCATCGCAAACCCGGAGCGGACCGTTGCGTCGATCAAGAGGCATATGGGCACCGACCACACTGTGCAGATCGGCAATGAGTCATACCCGCCGGAGTACGTGGCAGCCCACATCATCAAAAAACTCGTTTCTGATGCTGAGAAGCGAATCGGGACGCACATCACGGATGCCACAATAACGGTGCCTGCATATTTCATGGACTCGCAGCGGCAGGCAGTCAAAGACGCTGGCGAGATCGCTGGCTTAAACGTGCACGGGATCCTAAACGAGCCGACCGCCGCCGCACTTGCATTCGGATTCGCGGATGAGGGCGAGGAGCGCAGAATCCTTGTCTACGACTTCGGAGGTGGCACGTTTGATGTTTCAATCCTCTCGATCGGAGACGGGTTCTACGATGTCGATGCAACGAGTGGGGACAATCACCTCGGTGGCGATGACATCGATTCCCGGCTCGAAGAGTTTATCGTCGATAAAATACGAGAAAAGCATAAAATAGACCTTAGAAATGAGGAAAATGACAACAGGTCAGTGCTTCAATCGATCCGGGAAGAAGCCGAGCGCGTAAAGATCGAACTGTCGGATAAAGAGCGCGCGGTCGTAAACTTACCATACCTGAGCAAGGGCAAGCAGGGCGCGCCAATTGCGTTTAGCTACACCCTAACAAGGCAGGAATTTAACGAGCTCATCTTCGATTTCATCGAACGGACACGAAATCCGATGAAACAGGCGCTCAACGACGCTGCACTTCATCCGGACGAGATCGATGATATACTCATGGTTGGCGGGACCACATACATACCTGCGGTGCAGGAGTTTGTGCGCGACTTCTTTGGCAAGGAACCGGAGCATATGATCGACCCGATCGAGGTGGTCTCTCTCGGAGCGGCGGTTTCCACCCTGAAAGACGGGGTCAAAGAGAATGATGAGAAAGGTGGGGGGGAAGAGATATCCGGAACGATAAGACGACCTGTGGAGATAAGTGATGTCACCTCCCGTTCTATCGGAGTTTCAATCGTAGACGGGACCGTTGTAAAGATCATTTCAAGGAACACAAAGATCCCGGTTACACAGACGAAGCCATTTACGAACGCAGGAGATTATTCGGACGAGGTAGTAATCGAGGTATATCAGGGAGAGGACCTGTATCCCGAGGAAGGCGGCTATCTCGGCGAGTTCTGGATCGATATCGAGCCAAAACCCGCGGGCGAATCGGAGATTGACGTCTCTTTTTCGATCGGAGAGGAGTTTGGCATCCTGAATGTAACTGCAAAGGATCATGACTCTGGCAATGAGCGGACCGTGAAGATGGAGGCTGTAGGCAGGCTCACAAAGAGGGCGAAGAACAAGTGGATGCGAAAGATGCTAAATACGTACGCAATCGAAGTGACGGTTGAAAATGTAGATACGCGGGATGTTCTGGACTATTACCTCAATCCAAGTGCGACTATGTATGATGTGAGGCAGGACCTTATGAAGAAAGGTATCTTAAACGAAGGGATGAATATCTTCTACGATGATAAAGCGCTTGATGACGAATCCCTGGTTAGGGACCTGAATATAACAGACGGTTCGACGCTGGAATTGAGATGAAAAAAACAAAGAAATCGAAGATGAAGAAGGCAGAGAAGATAGAGATCTCGGAAGAAGAGTTGGCATATAACGAATGGATGCAGCTCTTCGCCTGTGACGACCCGTATTGGAAATTCCCGAGACGCTATGTGGACTTTTCGCGGCTGATGGGGCATGCAAAAAAAATTGAGAGTTTTAGAGAACAGTATTCTGACTACATCGAGGATCTCCTGTCCGGGGTTCCAACGTACTATTGCGTGCTCTGTGTCTCGAAGAACGACCCGCCCGATGTGATCAAGGAGGCATATCAGCGAAAGATCGAGCACTCCGAATATCCCAATGATGTGATCGAGAGAGCCTGCGAGATATTAAGCGACCGGAAAAAGCGTTCCGACTATGAGGAGATTTTGCGCCTTTTTCTGAAGCTCATGCAGGGATACACTGCGAAAGATAAGCGGGAACTGATAGAAGAGCATGATGAATGGCTAGAATATGAGAGAGATAATGCTACAGTGAATTACATCATAAAGCATCGTGGTGCATGGCTTAACCTCTATCATCTCGGTGCACCTACGTTATACGAGCTTCTTGGTGTGGACAGGGAAAAATTGAAGGCAGGGGAAGTGGTGCAATGCAAAAATGAGGGTGTGGATCCCAGATTGGCAAAAGACGCATGTAGAATACTGAACAATCCGCAGCTGAGGTTCGAATACGATTTTATGCTTGACAGAGCGGATGAAATTCTTCCGGTAGAGTATCTGATGGACGACGAACGCAGGAATCCGGTATGGGCTGGGGATGATCGCTCGTATCTGGTGGCGCTTAGATGTTATGAAGATGTGCGAAAGCAGAACCTGCTTATGGGTGAACACATTGATTGGATGGACTACACAGGCGATAAAACGTTTTATGATGTGTTGACCATCGACAGGGATTTGATTCCAGAGGATAAGCGAGAAGCAGAGCGATTTATTAGGAATGTATACAAGGGCCTGGAGCGGACACCAGAGGTTAACCGTGCGTACAGCGTTTTAAAAAATTCCAGGATGAGGTCTGACTATGATTGGATATTGAAGCAGGCTGCAACATCGGATGCGCTGCAGGAGATCGCTATGACTGAGCCGGACGACACGACCCTAAATAAGATAATCGATAAGATGCTCTCGGATGCGGACAGGGAGTGATTTACCAAAACTCCCGTCTATGGCCTATCGATGTGGTTTTTTGGTAAGGAAGTTGACCTTACCTGGGATTTGGGACATTATTAGACCTGTTGCAAAATAGTGACCCACACAAGAATCGTACACTCGACCTTCCAGTACAGCACCTCGATTCAGCAGAACAATGGAAGGACAATTCCACAACCCACAGGATACCAACGCAACTTTGTCATCAAACACATCTTTTCTGTTGCGAAACTTATCAGAAACCACCCCGAATCGCTCAACACGAGGGACAGGGGTCTCGGATGTCAGCCCCTCATTGTGTGAAAAGTAGACCCGAGCAGTAGGGGATTGAAACGGAATGACTCACTAAACTGCGAACGGCGTTCAAT
>DAOUXE010000090.1 GCA_030666765.1 Methanosarcinales archaeon | reverse complement strand
GATGAAATCAGTTTGATGAAAGGAGAGCAGCCAAAACCAGACATTAAACCCTCCGGGAAGAAGCCAAACGTTGACATCTCTTCAGAAGAGGAAAGAAAACCCAAAAATACCCCAAAAAATAAGAAACCGAAAACGAAAAAAAAACGTATCCCCTCTAAATTAGAGGGTAAATAGGGGTATTATATACAAATCAATAACTTGTTGCTATGAATTTATATAAATGATGTTTAAATTATGGAATAAGGGTTAATTTAAATCTTAAAAGTATAATAAAATGCCACTAAATTGATAACAGAGGATCTTTAGAAATCAAAGCAGACCATAACCCAAGATTTAGGTAAATTGAAGCCCGCATATCTCTTACCCTCCTTTTTGGAGTGGATACGATTATCCTTTGATGTAGCAATTTATCTATGTCGATTTTTGTCATCCCATGCCCACCTCATTATTCCCCGCATTAAGTTATTCCACCCCTCGAAACCTCTCTTACAACGCGCCACCACCTCAAAAATCGCAGACAAATTTCCGCGCATCCGCCACGCTCATCGATCCTGCTTGCTTGATCGGAGGGCGCGACGGATGATTTATCTTCACAGCCCCGCAATTGCGCTCTCGGTCCAGATCGTGAGCCTGCCTGCGTGTGTGCCAGGTGCGAGCATTTCAGCATTTAACCGATCGCACATCATGACATCCACGCCAGAGAGGTTGCGCGCACCCTTCTCGATGCCGCTGTAATCAGATGTCACGATCAAGATGCTCTTCGGCTTCTTGTATTTCCTGCCGCGAAGCTTCCCTCTGCCTGCCCGGATATGCTTCCCGGTCTTGGCACGGAGTACATCCTGCCAGAGGTTGATCGCCTGCAAAACCTCGCAAACGTCCTTGGTCTTTGTCAGACTCCCAAACGCATCCTCAATAACGATCGGAAGACTAAGATCTGCCTCGAACTTGTGCCCTCTGCCAGCAACTATGTCGGGGTTGGTTGTGGCTGCAATCGCGGACCTGATCGCGAGCCTTCGCTCCTTGCGGTTGATCTTCTCGCTCCAGTCCTTCTCTGCCTTTGGTGGGTGCGCTCTTCTACCACCCATTGCCTGTGGAACCCGCGCAGCACGGTTTGAGTTTACAAGTCGTGGGATCTGTGCTATTCCCCTGCCTGATCCAAGCGAGCGCGCCGAGGTTCTCATGCCCGCGTACGCTGTTACGCCATACGGCTGCCTGCGGTTTGCCTGCGCGGCAAGGACTGCTTTTTTGATAAGGTCCGGGCGGTATGCCTCGGAAAATACATCCGGAAGACCAATTTCACGCAAAACGTCTCCGGACAAACTTAAAACATTAGTTTTCATCTAAATCACCCCTGATGCGACTCTGTGCTGATATAATTGATTGCAGGAGCGTCCAATGGCGGCTTTCCGCGTATGGGCGGCCTCATCCGGATCAATCGCTTCGACGGACCAGGGACGCTTCCGCGAATCATCACGTATCCGTTTTTGACGATGCCGTAGTTTATGAATCCGCCATCCGGAGTTACCTCGGTTCCGTCAGATCCGATCTTAAATATCCGCTTGTTGAATTCAGTGCGCTGGTAGTACCCGGTCTGCCCCATCAGCGGCACAGTTCTCCGCACATAATGCGGAGTCCATGGACCAAGGTTTCCTATGTGACGCCTCTTTCCGGTGCGGCTATGTTTGCCCTTCTGTAGCTGCACACCCCACCGCTTCACAGGTCCCTGTGTCCCTTTTCCGGTGGTTATCGCGGCAACATCCACAAACGCGCCTTCAGCAAAGAGGTCTGTCATCCGGTACTCCTTCCCGAGAATCGATCTGCCGTACTCGAATTGAGCGGCAAGATCCCCACCAGCAATCAGTGTCTCCATTACATCAGGCGTCTTCTTTGGAATCCCTGAAACGAGGTGTGGCATGGTCCGGACGACCGCGCGGATCTCATGTACGGCGCCCTTCTCAAGAGCGCGTTCGATATTATCATTATCATGGTCTGCCCATACTTCTGTAATCAATTTCATACCATAGTATCCGCGGTCTGTGTAGGCACGCAGCGCAACAGCGCGCATTGCAGGAGTCTCAATGATTGTCACAGGCACTGATATCTCAATACCTGCTGTAATACTGGTTGGACGATCGTCGATCATCAGCACATGGGTCATCCCTGCCTTGTACCCTGCGAAATCCTGTATTTTTGGCTCATCTCCATCGGTCCGCCATGATCGTATTCGTGCGATCGGCTTCTTTGCTTTTTTTCTCGGGCTGAATGCAAGTGACCCTCGTCTTGGTCTGTGTATCGTTGGCATTTTTCAAATCCTCTTTCCAGAAGCATCGTTGTATACAGTATTAATGGTAACGTTCAAAAGTACGTTTTTTAGGATTACTCTGGTGCAATGGTTATGGAAAAATCATAAATCCAAATGGTATCACGCAACTTATCAGCCCCACGTCGTCGATAGGATTATGTATGATGAACATCTCGTAACCATGGTGCAAACTGCTTATACGCTTCAGACATCCAATATTCGCGGAGGTCTCAGTATCACCGACTCCAAAAAAACATCAGACCCACATAAAAATGCAACCAATGGCGATAAAAAATTGCAATCACCATATCTTGTTATAGGTAGCGGCAACATTGGGTCAGCGGTTGCCAGAGAACTTGTGAACCGAGATAAGACGGTTGTACTGATCGACAGGGATGCTGCGAAGGTTGAGACACTGAAGGAGCAGGAGTTTGAAGCCATCGTAGGCGATCTCCACGACCCGGGTCTGCTCGATCCGATCGATATCAAGAGCGTTGAAGTGGCACTGATCCTTAGTTCTGACGTTTCTGCAAACGAAGACGCAATCGTTACTATAAAGCAGGCATCAGAGAGCATTCAGGTGATTGCACGTGCACCAAACAGCATCGCAAGGACCAAACTTATGGAGGCTGGGGCTGACAGCGTGATCATGCCGCCAAGGGTCGTTTCCGATGCCACGCTGAGGATACTTGACCGCGTGGAATCTGCAAGACACGCCTCAAACGTCCTTAATATCCTGCGTTCGATTGGTAAAGGGAAACTTGCCATCGTGGTACACGACAATCCGGATCCGGATGCCATGTCCAGTGCTGTTGCCCTAAAAACGATTGCTGCGAGCGTTGATATCGAATCCGAGATGCTGTACCGGGGCGAGATCGGCCACCAGGAGAACAAGGCGTTCATAAATCTGCTCCAGATCGATATGGGCAAACTCGATGGACCGAATGCACGTTCTCTTGAAGATTTCAAGAAGATTGCGCTTATCGATTGTTCGATGCCAGGGGAGAATAACCTGCTCCCGAAGAATTCTGATGTTGCTATCATTATAGACCACCATCCTGCAGAGATGAAGGAGATACATGCGGAGTATATAGACATACGCCCGAATGCCGGAGCTACAGCAACGATCATGACTAAATATCTCCAAGAACTTGATATTCCGATCAGCAAGGATCTTGCGACCGCGCTCTTGTATGGCATCCGAACCGACACACTTGGATTTAAACGGAATGCCAATCCAATCGACCTGACTGCAGCTGCACTTTTGTACCCTCTTGCAGATCATGACACCCTGGACAGAATCGAAACTCCAGCTATCTCCACAGAAACGCTGGACGTGTTTGGGGAGGCGATAATGAACCGGAAGATCAAGGGCAGTTACCTGATCACCAATGTCGGGACCCTCAGGGATCGTGACGCGCTTGCACAGGCTGCCGACTATCTGCTGAACCTTGAAGGGGTCACGACTGTTCTTGTGTACGGAATCGGCGAAGACCAGATATATCTCTCTGCAAGAAGCAACGATATCCGGATGAATCTTGGCAAGTCGATGCAGGACGCGTTTGGAGGGACGGGTTCAGCAGGAGGGCACGCAACAATGGCGGGTGCCCAGATCCCACTTGGGGTCTTCAGCGACACAAAGGATAGGCAGGCACTGATGAGGATCTCGGAAGAAGTGGTAATGAAACGGTTCTTTGCAGCGATTGGCGTTGAGAATGGGGATGAATGAATGGAAAAATATGAAAGACCTAGCATAATCAAAAATAAAAAATAGAATCGCTCAAATGCCCTCAAGCGATTCGATACCGATTTTCCTGACGTTTGGCTTCCATATCTTGTCTGGCATCCAGTCAGGCTTGTTCTTTGGAGCGTCGACCTGTTCCCTCCACCCCTCGAATACATGTACTTTTTTTGTGCCGCGTTCACGTAACATTATCCGCGTAGGCTTGTCTTTGGTACTACCAACCCGATTTGCAACCTTGAGCGCTGCCTGTCGAGGCTGCTTTCCAGAAAAGACACCATGTTCACCGCCATCATCATCCCGCAGTACAAAATTCCTTGTTTTCTCCATAACATACACCTCGCGCTATGCTTAAGTCATGCGCAGGTAATACTGATTACTTATAGGATATTAATGTAACGCCTATAATGCCCCTTCCCGCTGGCGGTGTCATCGATGGATCGGTCTTGACAAGGTCCATTAATGCGAATACCTCAAAGTGGCATCGGCAGAAATCGCTTGACGATTTCAATCATATAACGATCTACGGAAGTGAGATGCAATGGCAAGTATCATGGAAATTTACCAGTTACTCCCAAAACTGAACTGCAAGGAGTGCGAGAAGCCTACCTGTATGGCCTTCGCAAGTTCGCTTCTGTCAGGCGAATCTAAGATCACTGATTGCCCCCCACTACATGAGAGTGGGTACGAGAGTCAGTTGCAGGAGCTGCAATTACTGCTTGCACCAGTGAGCGGAGCTACTGAGACCGGTCTGGTCATCCATGAGGAGCTGTGCTTCGGGTGCGGGAACTGCGTTGTTGCCTGCCCCGTAAACGTTGCCAATGATCCTCACGGCGCGGCTCTCGGGCTTGCGCCATCCAACGACAAAGTGATCCTTGAGGTGGCAGGCGGCATCGTCACTGCCAAGAATGTCGGGGAATGCAGGCGGTTCGGACAGAACAAGATCCTGTGTGATGTATGTATAGTAACCTGCCCATCAAAAGCGATCGAGTTTGTGTGAGGGAACTTTTCACCAAACTTTCACAAAAGGTAACTACTCAGGTGCCTAAAACCACAAGGGGACTTCACTATGCAGGAACTACTCGGGACGTGGAAGCACTGTAACCAAACCGGAAATTTAACCGCAGAGGAACGCGGAGAGGAAATAAACGGTTAAGCACTCTGCACCCCCGCGGTTATTTCTTTCTTGCCAGAACTGCGGAATTCTCGATTTTCGGTGAACATAAATCACGTCCCAAAAGGTGTCACGCGGGTACGGCGCATTCCACCTTTTTCAAATGTCCATTCTTCAATCGCGTTGTTATCATTGGTAATTCTGCATGTGTACTGTGACGGTAAAAGGACAGGCTATTTCAATTCGCCGAAAGTCAGGATATGTGTTCTGTGACGATAAAAGGACCGACTATTCCAATCGCCGAAAGTCAGGATATGTGTTCTGTGACGATAAAAGGACCGACTATTCCAATCGCCGAAAGTCAGGAGAATTGCAATTGGGCGACCAATCAACATACCCGAGTAGTTACCACAAAAGTTTGGAGACTTGGTACGTAAAAGTCGCATAAACAGTAGCAGTAGCCATGATTTTGAAAACCACTTTTTCATCGACAGTATAAGCACTGCGATAGCAGGTCATGCGTGTTTTTTAAGTTGTTCCGGTCGTTTGAAAACATGACGCCAACCCTGCAAATACAAATATGACTAGATG
>DAOUXE010000193.1 GCA_030666765.1 Methanosarcinales archaeon | reverse complement strand
GCCACAAATAATCTAATTGAAAACTATTATGGAACGAGTCTGAAGACGCATCATAAGAAGCAGTTCAGAACCGAAAAGGGGCTTGAGAACCAGATGAAACTCTCATCAATGAAAAGGGCTGGGATACTGGGAAAATGCAGGGAAACCCTGTTGAATGCGTATTCGAGACTCATGCCGTTCTTAAGTCCTGGGTGAAGACCGTTTAACGTTTCAAAAGTTGCAGGCGTGTCGCAATCATTCATTAGCTGTGGCTATCTTCTATTTTCTTTCAAATAAGCTATTTTTATGACTTTTGTGTAGTTTTGTGTGAGCGGTGCGCGGATTATGGTAGAAAGCCAGTATGAAATCCGTCATGAAACGATTTTAACAGCGGCAACATGGTGAAAATGATGTGGGACTGAGGTATGATGTTCGGCTATCACCAGATTTCTGAACAGTGCCCTGTAATCCAACGCCAAACAATTCAACCCCAAAACCCACAAACCTCAAACCATAATCTCATACCCATACCCCCGCGCCTCCAGACTCGACCATTCCTGATCAACCTCCGCCTGCACCTCCTCAATATCCCGTTCAGACAGATGCGAAAACCTCCCCTGCGCACACAGATACTCCGAAACCCGTCTCCTCTTCTTCGGAATGTGTGTCAGATTGACTCTACCATCCGTAATCTCATAGAGCTTCCACATCCCCGTTCTCACCGCCAGCTTCCCTATATTGATCCCCTCTGACGGGTCAAACCCCCAGCCGACCGGACACGGCACCAGCAGATCGATAAAAGCCATCCCCTTAACCTCAGCTGCTTTCGTAACCTTATTCAGAAAATCGATCGGATATGATGGGCATGCTGTTGCGACATAAGATATCCTGTGAGCCGCCATGATTGCAGTCATATCCTTTGCCGCCTCAACCTTCCCGACCGGCGTTGTCGAGGTACGCGACGCACGCGGCGTCGAGCTTGCCCGCTGGTGCCCGGTGTTCCCGAATGACTGGTTGTTGTAGCAGATGTAGATCATGTCGATATTCTTCTCTGCCGCTCCTGATAGGCTCTGGAGTCCGATGTCGTACGTTGCGCCATCACCGGCATAACAGAGGATATTTGCATCTATATTCTTCCTTCGCAGCGCATAGTACAGTGCCGTTCCTGCGGCTCCGGAGTTCTCGATTGCAAGATGGAGCCAGGGAACCCGAAGCGGTGTTGTCGGATAAACCGGGAGCAGAGTCATGCATCCGGAGCCATTGATGACGATTGTATCCTTCCCGAGAACCTTTAATGCAAGACGAAGTCCGAGGGACGCAGAGCATCCCTGACATGCGACATGCCCTCCGACAAGGTAGTCTTCCATCGGAATATCGGTCAATCTCTTCAGATAGGTGTCTTTCAAAATATCCACTCCTCTACGTCTCGTCCAAGTCTTTTAAACATCTGCTCGTACTTTTCGGCACCGATCCTTCTGCCTCCAAGCCCTGCAATGAAACTGGTAACGTCTCTTCCGAGGCAGGCTTTCATCTCGGTTGCTATGATTCCGCCGCTTCCGGGGGAGATGTCCTGATCGATGACGCCGAT
Source organism: Methanosarcinales archaeon (assembly GCA_030666765.1). Taxonomy (GTDB): domain Archaea; phylum Halobacteriota; class Methanosarcinia; order Methanosarcinales; family Methanogasteraceae; genus Methanogaster_A. Next base: position 2,214 of record DAOUXE010000193.1, on the reverse strand, counting down.
CTCTTCCACATCAGAGAGCGCATCAACGATCCCCTCGCATGGGAACGGACGCACTGTCCTCAACCTGAGCATCCCCACCTTTTCCCCATCCGCACGCAATTTGTCGACCGTGTATTTGAGTATCGCTGACTCAGAGCCGCAGATTACAAGTACACGCTCGGAATCTTCCAAACAGTATGGCTCGACAAGCCCGTACCTCCTGTCGGTCATCTTCTCCCACTCTGCGCAGACATCTGTTATGATGTCCTTGGAATTGCACATCGCCATGCGCTGCTGTGACCTGAAGTACATATACTCATCAAAGACAACGCCGCCCACACTCATAGGCTCTTTTGGGTCGAGAATAGTGTGCTTCGGATTATATGCGGGCAGAAAATCATCTATCTCGTCTTGATCGGGGATCTCCACAGGTTCTCTCGTGGCTGAAAGTATAAAACCATCGAGATTTATCATCATCGGCAGCAAAACATCGCTATTCTCTGCGATCTTATATCCCATCACTACACTATCCAGAACCTCCTGGTTGTTCGAGCAGAATATCTGAAGCCATCCGGAGTCTCGCTGCGCGAGCACGTCGTTGTGATCCGACCAGAGCGTTATCGGCGCGGAGAGGGCCCTGCTGACGTTGACCATGACCACAGGAAGCCTGAGACCGCTCGTCACGAACATCATCTCGGTCATCAGCAGGAGCCCTTGGGAGCTTGTCGCGCTGAATACGCGTGTGCCGGCAGATGAGGCGGCTGCAAGAGCACTTTGAACACTGTGTTCTGATTCCATCGGCAGAAAGTCCGCATTCATCTCGCCACTTGCAATCCATGATGAGATCACCTCTATTATAGCGGTCTGGGGAGTTATCGGAAAGTTAGGGACTATCTCGGACCTTGCAAGTCTTGCCCCCCATGCGGCAGCGCCATTCCCTGTGATCATCCGTCTCGTGTTCACTTTTCACACCTCTCTTTGATCTGTGATGAATCTACACCCTTTGACGCAGATCCCGCAGCCCTTGCAGTGATCATAGTCGATCCATATAGCCGCGTCATCGACGTGTATGGCACCTTCCGGACAGAAGACCCAGCATTTGCCGCACCGCACACATCTATCGTTGTCAATTGTAGGTCTGAAGGTTCTCCATGTCCCTGTATTGTTCTTAAGCGCACTCGCAGACTCTCTGATCACTGGAACGCCGCTCGCACCATCGTAGGATATATTAACGATCTTCATCTCGCTGTCTCCTTTGCTCCCTCCCTGGCACCAGCTCGCACGCTTTCAGTGCGCCCACTATATTTTTATCGATCAGATCCTCTGGATATCTTCCGAGTTCGTCCTTAACCGCTTTCTTAAACGCATCGATAGTGATCAGATGCGTTATCCCGATCAGAAATCCAATGATCACCACATTTGGGATCGGCTTATTTAGGTACTCAAGTGCAATTCCGGTTCCATCGACACAGAAGACCCTCATATCTTTTATTTCAGGATGCTCATCCTTAAAATACCCTGCGCTCCGAGTTGTGTTTATTATTATGGTGCAGTCGGCAGGTAAGTCCGAAAAGACATCCTTGACCTCCATGATTGATTCATCGAGCAGCATCAGAATATTGGGCTTTGTGATATATCCCCTCAAGAGGATCGGTCTGTCGTCGATTCGGACAAACGCCATGACCGGCGCGCCCCGTCTGGCAGCGCCATAGAGGGGAAAGTCCTGCGCATACATGCAATCGTAAAGCGCTGCTGTACCAAGTATTCGGGAGGTCACAACCACTCCTTGACCTCCTCGCCCGTGTATTGTTATTTCAAGCATGGATAGGTCCCACCATTCACCGGAGAGCAGGAGACGCGCCTGTGATTGGTCTACCCTCGTACATAATTCCATATAACTCTTTGTGGTATCCTCTCCAAATCAGAAGGTAATTCGAAGACGTGAAAGTGTACTGAATCCTTGGTGATGGTGTTAGTATTGTCGTCTGACAAGCAATGAATCATCATACCAATGGTTTTATTCTATTACCCATTCGATAAAATACTATATATAACAGAATAGTAAAGATCGTCTTATGAATTTATCAGGGATCACGCAAGCATTAGAAACAATGTATGTGTTTAGCTAACCACGCGATTATACTGATTTCCAGTAACCACTCAGGTATGCTGATCGGTCGCCCGATTGTTATTCTGCACTTTCTGGCAAGAACGACAACCGCGGAGGGCGCAGAG
>DAOUXE010000284.1 GCA_030666765.1 Methanosarcinales archaeon | reverse complement strand
TTAACCGAAGAGTACGCAGATGGACGCGGAGGGGAAATAAACGGTTAAATGCTTCTAGCATTCCTCTGCGTCCTCAGCGGTTATTTTTCTTACCAGAAAGTACATAATCGCAATCGGGCGACCAATCAACATACCTGAGTAGTTACATTGAAAGGATATAAAAAATGAGTACCGTATCGATCAGTAACTATCGAACACGGTATGAGGTCCATGATCAAGAGCTTATCATAATATTGCTCCACTACAAGCATCGGAAGAGTGTGTACCGGGGGTGATTTATTTGATGCTGCTATGTGGTGATGAATCCGAAGGTTTCGTTACCGCGAAATACCTGTGGCGGCACAATCGCATCCGGCAGGGACCTGACTGAAGTACTCCCCGTGATCTACTCATCTGCCCCAGAATGGATCGCCCTTCCGTTTGATCTCCATAAACTCCGAGAACGTCTCGGTCTCATCAGGAGACAGTATATTAGACAGTTCCTGCTCAACCATCTTTGCATGTTGTTCAGGGATGTCCACAAAGAGCGTGTCACCTTCCTTGATCTGTCGCCCGACCGTGGGACCTTCGATTGCTACAGCAACCTCGTCACGGCACCTCGCTTCCCGCTGAGCATCTCCATGCTCCTGAATCCCCTTTATAGTGCCGATCTGTGCACCATCAGCACGCATGACCCCCACCCCGGTCCTGACCACTCCGCCGATGACCCGCACTCCGACAACAGCGGGGTTATTTTGCCTGAAGACACACCCATCCAGAAGCTTGAACTGTCCGGGTCTGATCACCGCCTCTGAAAGCTTCTTCTCGACAAGCTCCTTCTCAGTTGATTTCCAGTCCTGATAATCCTCAAGCAACCGGTATATAACCTCGCTTTGGAACAGTCTCGTGCCCGATTTCTTGAGCTCATCTATGGCATCGGGCAGCGTATCTACACGAAATCCAATAATCGTCCTGTTCATAGGATCTTTGCTTGTTTCAGCACCTATAACGTCTCTCCTTGAGATATCACCAATCTTGGCAACCCTGATCTGGATTCCAGCATTTGTCAATTCATAAGTCACTGCTTCGAGTGACCCTATAGTATCGGCACATACAACAACACCATCCGAATCGGTCTTTATCTGCGCTGCATCAAGCTCGCTCTCTATCTCGCTAACGATTGCATCGACATCGCCAGACGCAACCTTGATCGTCGATCCAGCGATGGCATGTTCCAGATTGGGTGCCGCAATCTTGATTCCAGCAGCGGCAGTCAGATGCTTCACGTGGTCGAACGCCTCGTTTGACCAGATCTCAGTCATTGGCTTTGGTTTTAAGAGCGCACGAACCTTTGTCGTGACAACCGGATGCCCGCCGACCACGATCGTATCGCCGACCGAAAGCTCACCATCATAAAGGATCGCATCGACGGTTGTCCCGAAACCGCGGGTCTCGTCGACCTCGAGAACCGTGCACACCCCTGCGTCGGTTATGCTGACCTGCAGATCCCCTTCGAGGAAACGCTGCGCAAGACCTAACATAACCATCAGTAGATCCGGAACACCCTCTCCGGTCTTTGCACATATCGGAATCACGCTGATGGTTGTCTTGAAATCAGATATGCGGTCGTACCTATCTGCGCTGAATCCGTATTCATAGAGCTTTCCGATCAGTTCATACAGTTTGTGGTCGAGTTTCTGCTGCACATGCGCCACCTGCTTCTCGTACCCTTGAATAAACGGCATACCCTCGTGGGTCTGCCAGCCATGTATGCGATCGATCTTGTTCGCTACGACCACGAAAGGGGTCTTGAATCGCTTCAGTATATTTAAGGATTCGATGGTCTGTGGCAGGAATCCTTCGTTTATATCAACGATCAGGACTGCAAGATCCGCAAGCGCGCCACCGCGGCTCCGAAGCGTTGTGAACGCATGGTGCCCGGGAGTGTCGATAAAAAGTAATCCCGGAACGATGAACTTTCCCGAAAAGATAGGACCACACGCTTTTGCTATAGCATCGATCGGTACCTCGGTCGCGCCGATGTGCTGAGTGATCGCACCGGATTCCATATCTACAATCGTGCTGCCTCTGATTCTGTCGAGCAGCGTGGTCTTTCCGTGATCCACATGTCCGAGCACGCACACGATTGGGGTTCTAAGCGTCATGATTGCAGGATGTCAATTATTCATTCTTCTGAATGTTCATAAACCTTGTTCATCTGCGGGCACTCGGCAAGCCGTCATGAGATAATCGGATCATCCGGATCGAGAAGGGTTTATTCTTTCTGGGGCAGGCTAGGATAACAACTTGATTTGGATGCCGAGTAACCCAACCGCGGGTAGTTGCAAAAGTCTTCAGAGATCGCCGTGCTAAGGGCTTGCCAGAAAATAACATATTAAAATTCATATCACCCACCTATCTATCCATCCGTGATAAAATCGGCAAAAGGGATCGTGAAGGGCACGAATAAGCCGACTAAGGACGAGGCGGTTACCCGCCTCTCCTCGTCTCAGAACGGTACAAGAAAG
>DAOUXE010000178.1 GCA_030666765.1 Methanosarcinales archaeon | reverse complement strand
TTTCACACTCTGCCAATCAAATACTGAAGACATACATCCGATAGACTCAAAAAATGCTTTCAGATGGCGACGGATGAAGTGAGACACTGTCTGAAAACGGGTAAACACATCAAAAAACCCGGAAAAGATGGAGATATCGGGATCATAGAGGGTGTGATGGGTGGTTTTACAATCCGTTTCGTGTATACTATATGAAGCCGGGTGATGTACATAATCACTGTGGAGGATTCATCATGACAAAATGTCCGTTTTGCGACTCCGAACTGGTAGAAGAGAGGCGAGAGTTCGAGAAAGGAGTGTGGGCTACTGTTAAAGTATGTCCCAACTGCAAGGATGAATGGGTCGATGAGGCAGAACATGACCGATTGGTCGGGTTATTCAAGCGAAAAACATTCAATCTCGGCGGAAGTATAACTGTGAGAATTCCAAAGGAGATTGCGGATGCGCTATCGATCGATACCGGCACACTGGTTGATTTTACGGTTGGGGGCGGGAAGATAATAATCTCGAAGGTGTAAAGTTCCCGCGATTCCGGTCATGAGGCCGAGGTGCGGGCGCGGAGAATGGTGGGTAGATAGACAGAGACGAGCCGTAAAAGAGATTAGAAATGTGGAGCCACAATCAATTATCAGATATCATGCCCTTTCAGAAACTCCTCGTCCTGCACATAGTTCCACCCGAGATCGAGTGCAAGCTTCGCTTTCGTCAGTTCGCGCCCAAGATAGCCTGCATGATCGAGCCGCGAGAGAAGCTCCATCCCAATTGCTGTTGTGAGAATCTTGCATACGTCTGTTCCGATGATCGTTGCCTTCGCATGGGTAACGATGATCAGTTTACGCTCTCTCGAGATCTCGATGCGAAGGCATCCGGCAGGGTCCGGAGCCCATCTTGACTTCGATGAGGCAAGAAGGGCTTTCTCAGGAACTTTTGCATCAGGCAGATACCGTTTCTCCTTTAAGATGAGGAGATCGATTCCGAGATCCTTTGGTGAGCTGCCGCGCTCTGTTGCGAGCACCATCATCTGTGATGCGGTAACGAGTTCTGCGATGCTCCCGCGTGCCTTGTCGCTGTGCTCGGGCGTGAAGAGGATGTCTGCGCCAAGTTCAGATGCGATTCCGGTCAGAAGCGCATTTACGCCCACCGAATCGGCATCGATCAGTTCGGTGACATTGCCAACACCAAAGAAGAGTGGGGTGGTCTTGTCCTGTTTCCGGAAATCTCTGTACCGGTAAATTGATTCAACGACTCCATGTCCGACAGGATCGAGTACAGGGTCTGCGATGATCTTCTCGATGCCAATTTCCTTCGCATACTCGATATTCCGGAAGAGTGAACCGGGAGCCCCTTGATCCGGGATGACCACAACCGCGGTTCCGTGCTCCAGAACCGCACCGGCAGTGGCATCGATGTTACTTGAATTAAGACTCAGCACAAGATCGACTCTTGACGTAATTCCAGCAACAATGAGGTCGGGGTCGAGGGTATCTATGCTCACAGGAAGTTCTGTTGTGGCTTTCGCAATCTTAACTGATCTTATGACATCACCGACACCGCAATCCATTGTAGCGCCAAGATCGATGATGTCCGCGCCCTTCTCCTCAAACTCGCGTATCTTTTCCGCCAAGGTCTCGTCAGACATTGCTGTCGCACCAGCGATCTCTGCCATCACCTTCATGCTGCTGTCTCCACCTACCTTTTCCCCGCAGATCTCAAATGCAGGTGTTGCGACTCTCTCGTGTTCTTTCAGGTGCGAGACCGCGTCCTCTCGCATCTTTGTTGATAGAAATTCACAGGCAGGGATGGTTTTTGAGAGTTCGAGTTCGCCTACGCACGAGAGCACCAAAGTCAGATCGTACGCATGTCTTGGTCCGAGACGGATATCTGTTCCGCACCGCGCTTCGAGATCCGTAAAATCGCTCGATACGAGACCCGGGACAAGGATCAGATCGTAGCGCTTGCCCGGCAGCGCGGACCTGAGCAGACCCGGCGTTATGAATGCTGCTACATCGATATCGAGGACAAGTACATCTGCGTTCTTATTCACCGCTTCTCTGACGGTCTGCTGCGCAAGTCTTCCGGTCGCTATGAGGATGTCCATTATACTACATCGATAATCGTATCGATGCTTTTTAATATCGATGGTTGCCCAGGGCGATCACCTGAAAAAGTCTTATAAATCATGGAAACGAGACAAAAGCCTGATGGAAGATAACGATGTGTTCAAAAGGATCGATGAGATTATAGAGGGGAGCATCCGTCCGGTTCTGAAAGCCGACGGCGGTGATATCACCTTGGTAGATGTCAGTGGTGGTGTCGTTACGGTCGCGCTCAAAAAAACCACTGTCCCGACCACCTTCAGTAAATTCGTAAGAACCTTCGAGGTTCCAAGGGAGTGCTTATGCGGTAGGGGTGCGGTTCGGGTTGCGTCGGTGAGGGAAGGAATTCTGAATCGGTTGAAGGCACAAGTGCCTGGTATCAGCGAAGTTGTGGTTGCCAAGGGTGTGTAAGGCTGCACCATAGTTTCGTGCGTCACGCAGGTTGACCGCTCCGCACAACAGCACACAACAATACATAATAGACTTGTTGCGATATAAAATTCTATGAAATGCTGCCTTCTAAGGCGTCCATTACTCTGCGCATATTGCTCCTTTTTACGAATATCCATTCTCCGGGCATTTCCAAGTTATTCCGCAACAGGCCTAATATGTATGTGTCCAGCTCACATTCCACAGGTCGCCATTCATTTCCCATAATTTCTACTGATATCGGTTTTAAATATTTGGAAAATATTATTTTAATATCGTGGTGGCACAACCCACCCGATTTCAACAGTGGACGATTTACATGTTTATGTAAAAAATATGTATTTTAATAAATTGATTATCTTCAAAAATACAAAATCACAAGCAATAGCCACTATTTGTCATTTACAAAAAATAGATATTTTTGCAAAAACACGTGCGGAATGTCAGGTCTGGATAACCACGGGATTACACCGATTTCCACAAGATTTCTGTGTTAATCTCGTGTAATCTCGTGGTTTTTCCACCTCAGCTAAACACGTACCATAATATGATATCAAGCTGCAATTGATACCATGATCGACAGAAACGAGATCACATCCATACTGAACGAATACGATAATGACAATGTGAAGATCGGGCTTGTGGGCTCGCATTCCGCACTTGATGTCTGCGACGGGGCGATCGAGGAGGGTTTTAGGACGCATCTGGTCTGTCAGGCAGGGCGCGAAAAGACGTACACCAGATATTTCAAGGCAGGGCGCGACCCTAGCGGAAACCTCCTGCGCGGGATCGTGGACGATGCCGTGGTCTACTCACGATTCGATGAGGTCCTGCAGCCAAAAAACCAGCAGTATCTGCGTGACAACAGCATCCTCTTCGTGCCGAACCGGTCGTTCACATCGTACTGCAGCATCGATGCAATCGAGAACGATTTCGTGGTCCCGATGATTGGAAGCCGCAATCTCCTCCGAAGCGAGGAGCGGGGTGGCGAGGAGGACTATTACTGGCTACTTGAGAAAGCAGGTCTGCCATACCCGGAAAGAATCGATGATCCTGAGGATATTGATGAGCTGGTCATGGTAAAACTTCCGCACGCTGTAAAGAAACTCGAACGCGGCTTTTTCACGGCGTCTGATTACAACGAGTATCAAGAGAAGTCCAAGTCTCTAATACGGCAAGGCGTGATCACTGAGGATGCGCTTTCCACGGCACGGATCGAGCGGTATGTGATCGGTCCGGTATTCAATCTCGATTTCTTCTATTCGCCGATCGAGGATACGATGAGCAAGACCGAACTGATCGGCATCGACTGGCGGTTCGAGAAGAGTCTCGACGGGCATGTGGGCCTGCCTGCGCCGCAGCAGATAAATCTTGCAGAGGACCAGCCTGTGCCCGGGGACAAGGGCTGGGGGGACAACACGGCGAAGCTAAGGG
>DAOUXE010000070.1 GCA_030666765.1 Methanosarcinales archaeon | reverse complement strand
GTCGCGGATAGTAGCGAGGACACGAGATTCATGAAGAGTATGTAAAATCCGATCCATGATGCTGCTGCTTGCTTTGTTGTCGAAGAACTTAATAGAAGAGGGTTTAAGAGCAACGCTACCCCGAGAGATAGTGGGTTCCACTATATAATTTTGATAGCGCCTTTGTTACCCCATAATCCCCTGCGGCATCTCGGTCAGCACCAGATATATCAGGAATCCGACAGCCCCAATCAGCAATATTCCCGCACCTGCTACCTTAGCGATCATCAAGAACTCTTCTCTGGTAGGTTTCCTTGCAAGTTTGAGTATCCTTGTATACTCGGAGAGTTTAAACGAATGAGTGGGCGCCATGTTTAGCAGACAAAGTCGATTCCATATTTTCTGATGACGTTCGCGCTGCTGCCAGAACCTTTTCCATAGATCTGCGGCGATTTAACGCCTGTGACTACGAGCATGGTGCGTACCTTGTTCTCAAGCGATGGATCGATCTGCGCACCCCATATCAGGCGGGCATTCGGATCGACACGCTGGTAAACTTCTTCAACTACGCCCTCCGCCTCTGCGACGGTCATATCTGACCCGCCTACCACGTTCACGAGTGCTGAGGTCGCGCCCGATATGTCCACATCAAGAAGTGGGCTTCGAAGCGCCTTTTTAACAGATTCTGTCGCCTTGTTCTCGCCATCCGCCTCGCCAAGTCCGATCATTGCTACGCCACCTTTCTGCATGATCGTCCGCACATCCGCGAAGTCGAGGTTGACCAGCCCGGGTTTTGTGATCAGTTCAGTGATGCCCTTTACTGCACGCATCAGAACCTCGTCGCATACCTTAAACGCAACCTGAAGCGGCAGTCTCGGCACCACTTCCATCAGCCGGTCATTCGGTACGACGATCACAGTGTCAGATACTTCCATGAGCCGCTTAAGCCCTGCCTCGGCATTGCTCCTTCTGATCGAGCCTTCCGCTGTAAACGGGAGTGTCACGATTGAGATTGTAAGTGCGCCAGCGTCCTGTGCAGATTTCGCAACGACTGGTGCTGATCCTGTACCTGTGCCCCCGCCAAGCCCGGATGTGATAAATACCATATCTGCGCCTTCCACAATATTCTGGAGCTCATCCAGACTCTCTTCAGCGGCAGCCTCCCCGATCTGCGGCATACTTCCAGCACCGAGCCCCCTTGTGGTCTTGCGACCGAGCAAAATCTTCCGGCTGGCATTGATATATAATAGATGCTGGGCGTCTGTGTTCACAGCAGCCAGATCCGCACCGGTGATACCTTCTTCCATCATCCGCTGAATAGTATTCGATCCGCCGCCGCCGCATCCGACCACCGCGATATTGGTCTTTAATTCTGAGAGAATCTTCTCGAGTTCCTCATCGGCTTCGGTGGAGAGGTCATGCCGGTACATCGGCGTTTCCATATCCATTTCCGCTCGAGATAATGCTTCTTCTACAATAGACTTCATAATTCAATCCTCTGGTGTATTATACGCTTCTTTTGGTACTTAAGCATGATTATCACATTATTCTTAAAAGTATCACTCAAATAGTTTCTTCACCTTTGGCAGTGCTGAGGTCAGTGCAAAGACGACCGCCCTGTCGCCTGCATGAATCTGGTGGATCCCTCTGGGCACAATCACCGTGTTATTACGCACAATCGCGCTTACTATGGCGCCTTTCGGGAACTTAATCCTATCAAGGGTCTTCTTTGTTATCTTTGACCCGGGTGCTGCTATCAACTCGATGATCTCTGCCTGTTCTCCCTCGATGGTTGCGAGCGACTCAACACCAGCACCCATACTGACGCGCAGGACACCATCGATGGTTGCCTGTTTTGGGGAGAGTGCCGCATCGATGCCGACCATCTCAAAGAGTTTCATATACTCGGATCGATCGACCTTGGCGATGACTTTCTTTGCGCCGAGTTGCTTTGCGAGCAGCAGGCATAGAAGGTTCTTCTCGTCGCTGTTGGTCGTTGCAATGACCACATTCATCGTATCCGCACCTTCTGACCTTAGAAGCACTTCATCGGTACCGTCACCGTGCAGCACCAGTGCACCGGAAAGCGCACCTGCGACCTCCACACACCGACCCTCGTCCGCCTCGATGACCTTGAGATCGACGTCGCCGCGCTCTGCAAGCAGACTTGCGATGTAGAACCCGACAGTACCAGCGCCAACGATCATCACCTTGCTACGCATGTTCGAACCGCCGCCAAACATCCCCTCGATCTCTGTTATGGATTCTTGCTTTCCTATAACGATTACATGGTCGTCTTTGTGCATGACATCGCTGCCGTGCGGAATCAGGACGTCTTTTCCCCTAACAAGCGCGCTGATGACGCAGCAATCGGGAATCTCCGCATCCGCAAGCGATACCCCGTCGAATGTTGCATACATCCCAATCTTAAACTCCATCATCTTGACCTTGCCATCAGCGAATGCTTCCATTCCGACCGCAGAGGGTACTGATATGATCCCTGCAACCTCTGAGGCAAGAGTCAGTTCAGGGCAGATCATATAGTCCATGCCGATCTCTTCTCTGTGCGCAGTCGGCTTGTTTATGTAGTCGGGATTCGAAACCCTGGCTATCGTCGTGCAGGCCTTCTTATCCTTTGTTAGCAGCTTCGTAGCGATGCAGGCGACGACATTGATCTCATCGTTACCAGTAACAGCAACCACAAGGTCTGCTGGCAGAACCTGCTTTAAGATGTTTACATTGGCACCATTTCCTTGAAGGACCTGCACATCCAGTTTACCTGCCCTTTCGCAGGATTCTTCCCTCCTATCGATGAGGATGACATCGTTATTCAGATATAACGCCTTTGCGATCGAGTATCCGACCTCCCCTGCACCGATAATTGCAATCTTCATCCGTGTTTAAAGCTCCATCGCATTGTTTGTCTTCGTAATCGATCGCATCGCATCGCTCTCGGTCTCAGTCATAGCCCGGATGCAGTCGATGTTCTCAGGTATTACGTCAGATTCCTGGTGGATCGCCTGGAACAGGTACAACTCGCAATCAGAGACGGTGACCGACTCCTCCCATACACAGTTCTCCCACATATCGCTACGCGGGCGGTCCATATCGCGTGCCAGTTCCATGACCTCTGCGGTCGAAGCCATCCCCTCGCCGATGAGCCGGATCCGCGAGTTCTCTTCGAGAGCCTCGAGCACATCCTCAGACGTGCACGCATCTTTTAGGTCCACGTTCACGATATGCAGGTGCATAAGCGTCGTTGGAACCTTGATCGCAACGGTATCGATATCGATCTTTGGAAGCACCGTCTTCACGTCAGGTCCATGATGGGATGGCATCTTCAGTTCAGGTACGATCGCATTTATGGGACCTTTCTTAATGTCCCCCGGATCGGCAGATCGCCTGCAGAGCGTCGCACGCACCTTCTTGACACCGAACTCTTTATCAAGCGTTGAGAGTACCCTGGACAGTCCTGTTGTGTTGCAGGAGACGACTCTTGCATAGTCGCATCCTATTGCATCATCGTAGTTCGAGTGTGCATTAAACGAGATTCCCGCGAGTTCGTGGTCCTCTCCGCCCTGCCACATCGCTTTTATGCCGGCGGCATCGTAGAGTGCTTTGTTCGGTGCAGCAATCTTGTTAGGCGTGCAGTCCACAACAACATCCCCGATCTCGAGCATATCCTCAACCGTGCCGCTCACTTCCATTCCGGCAGCCTCAAAGTCAGGTTCCCTGCCAGCAAGCACATACAAGGGGTATCCCTTCTCAAGTGCCATCCGAGCCTCGAAGTTCGGGCGCGTCTTTGCCACGCCCACAACTTCCATATCCGACTGGAGCGCGGCAGCATCTGCTACACGCTTCCCGATCGTTCCATAGCCATTTACCACAACTTTTATAGACATAGTTATCCCTCTATAGTCGCTTTTTCCTTGGTTATATCTATTTCGCTGATTCGCCCGTGCACGTTCGTTACGTCTCCAAGGATGCTGCGTAGCTCGATCGCATCACCGTTCACCTTGATCTGCACGACATCCTCTGCAAGAACTGTTCCGTCCGGTTTTACTACCTTTAGTTCACACATGGGCTTGGGTATGCCAGTTTAGTAGATATAACTTTCGCATCTTCTATATCATACGTGAAAGTAGGGAAGCTCCGCCATTGTAAAAACATATCTTACGTCGATCGCTCTAGTGAATGCGATCACCAACATCATCCGGTTAGATGGTATATATTAGATATGTGTGATGAGCGGGGCGGTCACATTACGTGGTGTTTAGGTCATATCCTCATCAGTGGTGCGATTGGATAAGCCCAAATATGGTATGAAATCTCTTGAATGAATCTCGTTCTTGGGCAAATACCATTTAATCTATGTTCATCTGTGAAATATGTGGCTGGTAAAAGATTTTAGCCACAGATGAACATGGATTCCACAGATTGTACCTACAACTTGCTTGAACATATTCATGGAATATTATGTAGCACCAGATGGCGTGACCGTCTCGTGATGATCACATAAACGAGGTGTGAAGGAGATACCTTAATAAAATCAAGTATGAATGATAATCATGAGATGCGGAACAGTGGTCGCTTGTCTGATGCTGTGCATATCGGTATCAGCAGCCGGATGCATCACTGAAGATACTAATACCAATGATATCAACGATAACGAGGTGCACAAAATGATAGATCTGAGCAATAACACGATACTGATGGTTATCGCGCCATCGGATTTCAGGGACGAGGAACTGTTCGTCCCAAAAGAATTCTTCGAGAAGAACGGAGCAGAGGTAGTGATAGCATCTGAGAAGACGGGGACAGCGAAAGGGATGCTTGGTGGGACTACACCCATCGATCTTTCCGTATCTGATGCCGATAGCAGCAATTATGATGCCGTTGTCTTTGTCGGAGGTTCGGGCATCGAATCGCATAAACTCTACGAGAATGGGGGGTACCTAAAACTGGCAACGGACGCTAGCAGTTCCGGAAAGATCATCGGTGCGATCTGTCTCGGTCCGATGGTTCCTGCTGCTGCTGGCATCCTGTCAGGAAAGAATGCGACAGTCTTTGAAAGCGGCGCAGCATACATCACAGGGAAGGGGGCAAATTACACTGGCGCGGTAGTGACCCGGGACGGCAGGATCATTACAGGGGAAGGTCCTCATGCAGCAGAGGCGTTTGCACAGATGATTGCCGAATCACTGACATTTGAGTGATTGAGAATCCATGTCACCACATCTCGATCCGTGGGCATCTGCCGGCATCGACGACTACTCGAAGTTATTCGAGGAGTTTGGGATACAATCATTCGATGAACTCCTCCCTCAGGTACCGGATCCGTGTCCGTTCATACGAAGGAGGATCATCTTTGGACACAGAGGCTATGAGCCGGTACTGGACGCGATCATCCACAAAAAGCCTTTCGCGGTGATGAGCGGTTTCATGCCGTCGGGGAGAAACCATCTCGGGAACAAGATGGTGATGGAGGAGATCATCTGGCATCAGCGCATGGGTGGCGATGCATTCGTCGGGATTGCCGATATGGAGGCGCATTCAGTCCGCGGGATGTCATGGAAGGATTGCCGGCGGATCGGGGTAGAAGATTACGTCCTCAGTCTGATCGCGCTCGGATTTGAACCGGACGGACATATCTATTACCAGTCAGAGTGCTCTGATGTGCGCGATCTTGCATTCGAACTCGGCATGAAGACGAATGTGTCCGAACTCTCCGCGATCTACGGGTTCAGCGGCGAAACGAACATCGCACACCTCCAGAGCGCGCTTGTGCAGAGCGCTGATATTCTACAGCCGCAGATAGGCAGATACGGCGGTCCAAAGCCGGTCGTGATCCCGGTCGGCGCTGATCAGGACCCGCACATCAGGCTCGTGCGCGGGCTTGCAAGCAAGATGCGGATGTTTCGGTGCGAGATCAGATCGGTTCACGAGGTGCAGCATCACACAAGTGTAAAGAGCGCAAAAGGGATGCGGATCTCCAGGCATGAGGTCTACGAGAGCACGGGGCAGTACATCAGCGTGCGCGGCAAATCCGCACCAAAGGCAGCACTATCATCAGTGGCATCAGCCATCAGTGGCATGGGTTACGATGTGAAGCAGCACGAAGAGCATCTCGACATCTTTGTAGATGGCGGCGACGACAAAGTCATCACTGGCAGCGTCGATGCACGTCTCTTCGAGGCGATCGAATCCGTGGTGCAGAGAACCGAGATTGCGTTTGGAGGCTATGGGTTCATGCCGCCGGCAGCAACCTACCACAGGTTCATGAGCGGACTTCAGGGTGGAAAGATGTCAAGCAGTGTTCCCGAGAGCATAATTGCACTGACCGAGCCGCCGGAGGATGCTTCCGCGAAGGTGAAGAATGCAAAGACTGGCGGGCGG
>DAOUXE010000083.1 GCA_030666765.1 Methanosarcinales archaeon | reverse complement strand
GGTGACTTGGGAATACTGCGGTGGAAAGCCGGTCTGTCTGGTTGAACTCATAAACTCTCGAAACAGAGAAGAAAAAGCCAAAGAGATGTTTACATTCAGAACCGGTGAACTGGAAACTCGATTGAAGCTCGTTAAGGAGTTGGGAGATGAGATCATAATAGGCAGCAAGCGTTGTGATGTGCACTATGAGAAATTGGTATCTACCTTAAAGATGTTCGTAAGCAGAGAGGAGATTGGCATGAACGAGGTGGACGAGGTCTCCAAGAGGTATCTGGTCAAAGAGAACATTCTCTTTGTGGACCCACTTACCGCGATGATAAAGCCACAATCACAGCTTGATCTCTTTGCGATACGAAAGGTGGTGGGGATTGCGTGAAGGTTGGGGTTGGCGGCTGGGCGCTAGCTGCATGACCTGCCCGCTGCTCGCCATGACCGGATCGATCGCGATACGGCTCAAGCGTCCACGAGGCGACCTCGGGCCGCGACCACCGGATCACCCCCGCGTACATCCGCGATCGCGCTCAAGCTTGCCGATGCTTACGCTTCGTTTCGCATTCCGGATCGCAGCTGGCGGTTCCGCCTAGTGCGACGCGGCAACACTCGCCGCCGCTGACGTGAGCGGCGATGATCGCGTCACCTCCTCGGGCGTGCTCATGATCATGCAGGCGGCGGCTGGGGCAATCAATATAGGACATAGCAAAGATATGACAATTCACAGCATACATGCAACTTGGTGAAATCATGGTAATGAGAACCCTTGAAATCCGTAAAATCCGTTTCCTGATACCCCATGACAGGATAGACTATGTTGTGAGCAGAATAAGGGAAATCAATAAAGCACTGGAGATAACCGTGGAAGGTGATGAGGTACAAGTTGCTGGCGATCTCCACAACACGAAGATGTGCAAAAATATTTTGAAATTGTTATGGGGTGAGAGTTATGGGTAGGCTGTACCGCGCTATCGAGGTCGCATCAGGAGATCAACATGCGTACACGGTTGGATTTATAGATACCGGTGCGGATAAAAGCGTGATGAGCCGGCGGCTGGCTGATAGTATGGGTATGGAACTGAAAGGTCGCATCGAAATGGTTTCGGCATCAGGTCATCTGATAGTGGGGCGACAGGCAGAGGTGGGTGTGAGAACACTAGCAGATGACATGACTGCGGACATTGGGATTGGGGTGACCGATGAGTTATTCGATGATGAAATCGATGAGAATGGTGTTGAAATGATCATCGGGCTTGATTTCTTAGAAGAGGTCAACATGAAGATTGAATTTTGGTGAGGGGGTTGGTTTTAGCGCGTGCGCTTGTCGCGACAGCATCGGCAATGCTTCGCCACGCGTAACCACTCAGGTATGTTGATTGGTCGTCCGATTGTGATTCTGCACTTTCCGGCAAGAAAGACAACCGCTGAGGGCGCAGAGGACCGCAGAGTATTTAACCGTTTATTTCCCCTCCGCGTACCTCTGCGCACTCTGCAGTTAAATTCCCGGTTTGGTTACAGTACCCCCCTCATTCGGGGTAGTTCCTGCACAGTGAAGTCCCATAATAGTGGTTTTAGGTACCTGAGTAGTTACCGCCACGCTCCACATTTCCATGCGGCACATCTACTCACGCAACCGTGGACGGGCGGCACGCAGCTGTTAGGCGACCTCGGGCCGCGACGGCATCCTCACACCCCCGCGGACGCCGCGATCGCGCTTGCAATCGCGGCCAGCGGCACACACGACGACGCGGCTGATGTCAGCGGCGATGTGCGTCACCCCCTCAGGCGCGCTCATGATCCTGCAGGCGGCAGCCGGGCAAATTGAATTATAGGCGATCCTTCTGCACTAACCGGATATCAGAGATCCCCGCTTGGGCATTATGCGATGATCCCACAGATCCCCGGCATCACCTAAAACGACGTTCTGAAATGTTAGAACTCCAAATTAGACTTACAGGGTGGCATAAATCAACAAGAATTGTCAGATCCCGATCAACTCTGCGATCCGTTCCACCTCTACGACCGCTTCCGAGTCATCAGGCAGATCGATGAGAGGAGTCCCCTCGAGATCGTAGTCTGCAAGTGTGTCATCAAACGGGATCGTTCCCGCGATCTCGAAACCGAGTTCCGTTGCATATTTCTGCAAACTCTCCCTGTTCCCAGGTGTGACCTTGTTTAAGATGATATAGATCTTTTTAAATCCGAGGTCGAGTTCGCCTGCGAGATCACGTATTCGCTCGGCAGTGAGAAGCCCTTTGCGCGAGCCATCGGTCACCACAAGTAATATATCGAGGTTTCTGATAATCCTCCTGCTCAGATGCTCAAGACCTGCCGCGGTGTCGATGATCGTAAGATCGTAGTTCTTCGTAACCTTGTCCATGATGCCGCGAAGCAGGTTGTTTGCATAGCAGTAGCATCCGGGCCCATCAGGCCTCCCCATCACAAGCAGGTCGTACTTTGGTGTCTCTGTAAGTATCTCGTATATCCTCGATTCGAGCACCAGCATCTTGTCGGCATCAGGCGGAAGACCTTCGAGTATCAGCTCCCTGACATCGCCCACGGTTTTGGTAACGGTATCGCCAAGCGCGTCCGGAAGATTGGTGTCGGGATCGGCATCGACCGCAAGCAGCACACTGCCGCCGCGCATAACGTGTCTGATCAAGAGCGCGGTGACTGCTGTCTTCCCTGTTCCACCTTTTCCAGTGATTGCGATAGTTGTTGTCATAAGCATACCCCTGGCATCAGGAAGGCTGCCGCGCACTCCAGCGCATCATATGAACCCGAGCGCATCCTCGATCCTGCCGAGTTCATGTCCTGTAGTGTCCGCGCCTGCAAGGTATCCTGCCGAGTTTGCAAGCAACCCCGCCCCGATAAGCGGTGATCCGAAATTGACAGTCCCGATATCGACCGGAAGACCGAACACGTCCTCGAGAATTGCTATTTCAGCATCGCTTACCTTCGGATGCACCAGAACACCTTTGTTAGTGGCGATTCCGGCCATGCCAACCGTCTTTAACCCTGCGACAGTCGCCCTATGCACATCCACCTGCATCGTCTCCCGAATCACTGCTATCGCCTTATCAGATAGGTGCGGGTGTACGATCGCAGCGGTGTCGTTTGCGAGAATGATGTTTCCGCAAGCGTTCATGAGGCTCGGGAGTGGCTGCACGTCGCCAAACTCTCGCAGTTCTTTAATCTCGCTTGGGTGCGCATACTTTGAGACCACAAACCCGGTGCAGTTCCCGCACAACAGAGATCCCACGATGAAACTCCCTGCCAGCGAAACCGGCACAATCCGAACCTGCAGCACATCCTCGATCTGTTGCGCAACCAAGTCAGGCACACCTGCCGGAACGAATGCTACGTCCTCAGTCACCGTGGCGAAGACGCCGAGTACGGTACTGCCATAAAGCGTCAGTTTTCGATCCAGCGCACTCTCACCCCTTCAAGAAAGCTTTCAGCACAGCATTGTAGAGACAAAAGAATCAAGCGAGTTCCGCCTCCACAACACCGTCCTCAAACCGCACAGCACGCACCCGGATACGCCTCGGCGGCTTCTCTGCGCCCCGCCTCCAGATCGCTTCATTGATCGTGTGATCCAGTTTGACGCTCTCGAAATCCGTCTTCATGTGCCTCGTGAGGTATGTGCGCACATCTTTCACTGCCCTCTTACTCCGTTTCCATCTGGCAGTCCTCTTCACAGACCGCAGCGGTATCGTGTATATCTGTTCCTTTTCCATCATACTCAATCAATCCTTGATGCTGTTCCGTCTCCAGTGACGTCTCTTCGGATGGGTTGAAACTTTCCGATTCGTCTTCATAATTGCCCAAACAGGAACACGCTGGTTCTGATTGTGTGCCTTTGCGAGCAGTTTCTTCTGTCCTTTCGTTTTTTTGGTCATATAATCACTTCATGTCAGATGCAAGTCTGTTAGTATCTTTTCACCTATCAAGTCATCGTTTGCATATACTTTGATCACCACATGGTAGGTTCCTGCAATTGATACTTTTCCGATCTTTGTTTCGACTTTCTCAGGAAGATTAAACTCCGCGCACAATTCATGCAACTCTCCCCCCTCAATCCGATCATCAAATTCGAGCGTGTACTCCTCAGTCTTATCTTCGGCAGACACGCCTTTCATACCAATGTTAGTCTTCCAGTCATCCATCTTGACGGCAGTTGCGGTCAGGACTATCTTCTCTTTCGTAACGGCTTCGTTTCCATTGTTAAAGATCGTTATGGTCGCATCAGAGGGGACTCCAAGTTTCAGTTGGGATGTGTCGATCGATTTTACATAAGGACGCTCCGGCGGCACCCATTGGGCAGTTGATCTCTTCTCGGACGGTTTATCGCCGCCGATGCAGCCGAACGCAGAACATACTATGGTAAGTGTGATAATAATTACGGCTATGTTTCTTCCTGTGATTTTATTGTTTTTTTTCATAATTGCTATACATCACACAATCATATAAAACATTTGAAGCGTTTGGGGGACTCGGGTTTGTGAACTGTTGCCAAAGTGATCAAAGCATTTATGTATTACCGGCACGGTATCAGGTATGCAACCATGCCAGCGGGGTAGGGTAGCCAGGATATCCCGTCGGGCTCATAACCCGAAGATCGATGGTTCAAATCCATCCCCCGCTATAATGCACGCAACGAACATCCGACTGCGCGATTTTATTGTTACGGACAACGACTGGATCTTTGCAGCGTCCGGTTACGATCATACCGGTGGCGTGCAGGCAGTCCTCAGATACATACCTGATCAGAACGGTGATCGTGAGATGGGCGGTATCAGGTATCGCAAACTTGATTTTGACGAGTCTGGCGAGTTTCTGGAGAAGAACCACCCCTCATGGAAGTTCCGTCTACCCGAAGATGCAATCTCAGAGGTTCTCAGATCGAATGATCGCATACCCACCCTTGAAAAAGAGGATCCGCGTGTTGCTGTGATCGTTGACGTGCTTAAGAGTGCTGGAATCCCGGTCGGGAAGATGGGGGTCACGGGTTCAATGCTTCCCGGATTACAGATCGAAGGTTCGGATATTGATTTCGTGGTGTACGGGCGATACTGGTTCCTTGCGAGAGATGCGATTTTGCGGGAGATTTCGAGAAACCGGGACAGAGGCGGAGACTTTAACAGAGACCGAGACAGTGATCGAGACCGAGATTCTGACAAACTCGATATTACGGAGATCAGTGAGGAGATGTGGCACCGAATATATATGAAGAGAGTGCCGGAGATCTCGTTTGAGGAGGTTTTGGCACATGAATTGCGGAAGGGGAACAGGGGCATGATCGGCGGTAAGCATTTCGACCTGCTCTTTGTCCGTGACTGGGATCAACTGCCAGTCGCGCAGGAGCGCGGAACCGATCTGCGGCGGTGCAGCTTGACCGCGCGGGGTCTAAGAGCAGACTTCGCATTCGACAGTCCCGCGATATACGAGATCGACCATCCGGTCGTATCCGAGATCCTCTGTTACACGCATACTTATGCAGGTCAGGCGCTTGCTGGCGAGGTTGTCGAGGCGCGGGGTATGCTGGAGGATGTGCGCGGTCAGAAGCGCCTCGTTGTCGGGACGTCGCGCGAGCCGGTCGGCGAGTGGATGCGATCGCTCGATCTGTTAGGGCACGTCCCGCAGTCCGAGGAGTGATCGGGGCATGAGGGATTAAGCGATAATTGCCGGAAGCGCCCTATAAATTGGAACGGAATTACGGAATTCTTTGGATCAACTTCATGGTACACAGGAAAACCGTCTATAAGTCGGGAATCGTTTGTCCAGTCCATATAACATGACTTTCGGGTATATAAATTACAACGGCAAGTTAAATTAGAGAAGCGAAGTTATACACACATCCATTCAAATCTTTAATCCCCATATGATTAATTGAATCGAGTGCTGATTCTAATTTCTTCATGACATTCTGTTGTTTTGGATTTCTCTTTATAAATATATTTCGGCATCCATTTTC
>DAOUXE010000200.1 GCA_030666765.1 Methanosarcinales archaeon | reverse complement strand
GCATATACTTTTGCTACTTTATTGTTCGGTGAGCACTTACCATACCGTACCTAACTTTCGGCGAATTGGAATAGCGTGTCCTTTTAACGTCACAGAATCGAGACCTTAACTGTTCGCCTTAACGCAGTAGTTCCGAAACCCCCTACTTCCGAACGAGAAAAAACCTATGAAAGATAGTTTCACATAACTCCAAATAGTTTTTGATCTTCAATCTGATAATATCTTGATAAAGTTTAGCCCATTCTTGATAATCTCTCTAAAAGAACCATTCTTATATCGTATTTACATGGCAATCTCTATTCGGAACTACACCCGTTCGGAAGTACTGTAACGATCGAAAAAAATAGTGGCGGGGTCACCTTCGCCTGCGGTAACCCCAGTAGATGATGACCATCAGCGCGATCACCAGAATCATCCCGAGCATCGGAGCGCCAGAGAAAGAGAGGGCTGTATTGCTCTCTGATTTTTCGACCGCCATCTCGGATCCTTCGATGTAGTCGGACGGTTCGGATGGATTTGATGCCTCGGACGAACTTGCGGGCATGCTCACAGCCATACCACTACCGCCCTCCTCCTTTTCAGTCTCATTAGACCAGCCTGGTGGATACGTGCCATCTCCAGTATTACTGCCACTACTATCATCCGGTTTGGACCTATCTTCTGATGTTTTCGCGGGTGTATCTCCACTCATATCATCCATAATTCTTTCATATTCATCCATAGTCTCCTGGTCGATCGCTATGTCAAGCGTGGATATGAGTCCGTGTATATATTCGTCGAGCAGAGGGTTTCCACATGTGTGGTGGCAGCAGGTCACGCGACACGTCTCCACGATCGACTCAATGTACGCAGTCACCAGTTGCCGCAGCACATCATCGCTTGCTGGAGTCCAGTATCCCTTGCGCACTGTTTCCAGCAATCTACCGACAATCGACTGGTACGCATACGCAGTATCTCCTTCGAAGAACTCGCCTATTATACCGTATTTATCTCCCACATACACATCACAGACCTCTTGCCACACATCATCGCTGATAAGATCGGGACACGTCGCCTCCCAGCCCCAGAGGTACTCAAAGAAATCACTTATCTCACCAGCACCAGCATATCCCTCGCCCAGCATTCCCTCGATCCACTCAGGATTTAAGTATCTGGTGCGGAGTTCCTGGTAGATCACCTCGCGAAGCGAAGAGACCGTTGGATCTGCGGTCGGATCGCTGTTGTCTGTGACATATACGCTATCAACATCAAAATCGTTTCCAGTGACCACCTTATATGCTTGCAAAAGCCCGCCCACATACTGGAAGACATCGTCGTTGTCGATTAACCCGTACAGGTTTGAGTTCATGTTAAACACGATCGCATCGATCTGCGCCAGATTGAGCATGAAGACCTCCTCGCCAGGGATGCCCCAGACCTCATCGCCATAGATGTAGTGCATCCTGCTGATGAAAGTCTCTCCGATCACCGAACTATTGTTCCATGTGCTGCTTGCACCGATCACTGAATCGAGATTTGGCCCATAAGTGCCGGGTGCTTCAAGGAATATCCGCGACACTGAGAGATATCTTGCATCTTCCTTTGGATACGGTCCGGTGTAGTTGCCTGTCGCATTCAGAGCCTCAAAAATCTCTTCTGAGTTCTCTCTGACATAGTTGTCATACAATGTACCATTGTCCGCGGCAGCAAGACGGATCGCGCGATCGATCAGCTTTAATTTCCCGGGGTAGACGTCCCTGTGCAGCCCTGAAGGGATTATCATGACATCGATCCTCGGTCGCCCAAGCTCGCTCTCATCGATCAGTTCGACATCATATACAGCACCATAGCTATCCCACATTGGTCTTGCACCGACAAGATACAGGATTTCGGACTCAACGACCCCATAATCGGTCATCGCCCACGCCCAGAGAACGATCGCGGGTTTTCTCGGGTATGCACCGTCGTGATCTGCCTGGTATCGCTCAATGAAGGCATCTGCCATCTTCTTTCCGGTCTCCCACGCCTCCTTTGTTGGTATCGCTCGCGGATTCATCGAATAGAAGTTTCGTCCTGTCGGAAGCACATTCGGATTTCTTATCGGGTCGTCCGCCTCGGATGGTGAGATATACTCTCCATCAAACCCATCAAGTGTGGCTGGAACCTCAACCGTGCAGCTCGTGATATCATCTGCAAACGAAAGCCCGCGTTCAAGATGCCTGCTCACATTCTCACTTGATCTGTTGCCAAACAGATCCTCCTGCGCTTCGATGATCCCGGTCTTGTTTATCAGGACATTCTCAAGCAACTGTGAGGTGCAGTTGTCCAGTTCTTCTTCCTTATTGTCGGTCCGAAGTGGGTTTGGATAGTCATCATATCCGATCATCCGGGCGACATCCTTCTTGTAGCCATCCCGAAGCATCGAAGTGATCAGGCCAATTAGCGGCTTGCCATCCGGAGGATCGCCAAACGTATGCAACCCATACGGCATGAAATCGGTCTTTATGTCGTAGAGATACTCAGCAAGCTTGAGGACGAACTCATCAAACAAGGTCTCGTTCGTGAGTGTCTCACTCGTCTCGTTCAGATCAACGCCCATGTCATCATCAAGATGCAGTTCCCTGCACTCTGTTATGATGGTGTTCCTGTACTCTTCCTTGATGGTCTCATTATCACAATCAAAGTACAATGCCGCAGTCCGGGCAAGATTGGTCAGGTTCCCATATAGCCCCGAAGCAACGATTGGAGGCGTCAGATGCGTAATCATCGTTGCGCTTCCCCGCCGTTTTGCCTGTGTACCCTCGGCGATGTTATCCACGATATACGGATAGATCACAGGCAGGTCTTGAATCAGTATTGCGGGCCAACAGTCCCTGCTCGATAGGCCCGACTCCTTCCCGGGAAGCCATTCCTGTGTGCCATGCTTTCCAAAGTGCATGATCGCGTCCGCACCATACCCGCCTGATTCCTGATCATGCTTGAGCCATAGATAGAACGCGATGTACTGGTGGTGTGGTGGTATGTCTCTGTTGTGGTACAGCACCGTATTGTTCTGAAGCCAGCCACGCGTCGGTTGTGGTGTTAAGATAACATTTCCAAACGAGAGCTTTGGGATCACGAAATGCTCTTCTCCTGTCGTTTCGTTCTTCCATGTCATGATCTCGCCCGGAGGCTCGCCCCACCTCTCGATCACTTCTGCTTGCCGCTCTGCCTCAAGTTCGCCGAACCATCCGAGATACGTTTCAACAGGGAGAAGGGTCGCGGTCCCGGAGGAGACGAGTCTTTCAAGTTCGCCTGGCGCCCATGTCCCGATGTTTGTTCCATTAAGCGTCATCATCCTGACAAGCTCGGTCTCGTTTGGAATCTCGCCTTCAACGCGGTATCCTGATCGGTTCATAGCGTTTACGATATTCTGGAGACTCGGAGGGACATTGGCATAACACGCAGCGAGATTATCCTTGCCGCCACCATGGTTGTAATAGATCATCGCGATCCGCTTCTCATCATCCGGGGTGCTGTTCAGATGCGCCCAGCCGGTAGCCCGGTCTGCGGTCCAGTTGATCTGCTCATCGATTGGCTGGTACTTGCTATCTGATTCGTTCTTACCCGCGATTACGATAGGATCGATGATGCCATCCATTTCAGGGAGCCCCACCTGAAAGCCAAGGTCCATGATCGAGATTCCATGACTCGTCTCATTATACCATGCGGCTGGAG
>DAOUXE010000139.1 GCA_030666765.1 Methanosarcinales archaeon | reverse complement strand
GAATCGTGATCGGGCGATCAATCAACATACCTGAGTAGTTACCCCCTTTTCACCTTTCTCCTCCTTCCTCTGCCGTTCCGCGCCACGTAACCAGTTCCTCGACCGGCTCCCTCCCGGTCTGCAGGCTGTTTAGCGGATCGTCCCAATCCGGGTAGCCAATAACGATTCCGATGATAATCTGCTTGGACTCAGGGATATTTGCAATCCTTCGCACCTCATCAGGATATGTGGCTGCGTCACCCATGATACGAGTTCCAAGTCCGTATTCCTGCGCCGCAAGCGCTATCGTCTGGGTTACTATGCCGATATCAACGATGAACCAGCCCGGCGCGGACTTATCCGCAACGATCACGATCAGAGCAGGAGCATTGTAATTACTCAAGCTCATCAGGGACCACTTCTGCATCTTGTCTATGCCAGGAGCAGGATCAACAAGGTCAAGAATTTGCTTGAAATTCCTGCTGCCTCTTTGCGCAAGATCCCTTCGGAGGCGTCTCAAACGCTTCTATGTCGGGATTGGGCTTCATGCCCTCGCTGATATTCGAAACGGTGGCGTGATTAAGATCGTCCGGCACCTTCCCAGTCAGAACGAAGAACTCCCATGCTGAGTGTTGGTTCCGGAGGGTGCCCACCTGGCAACTTCCGGAGGTTCTGTTAAGACTTCCTCGGAAACGAGGTCGGGTTTGTACGATCTGATGCTTCGTCTTGATTTAATGGCGTCTAATAGTTCCATTTTTGTTTCTCCTTTCTTTTAGCTTTGTTTGAACTTAATATCTTCATCTGCATAATTAATATAAAAAGAAGCCTGCGCCCATCAAAATAAACGAAAGCCCGGCAATTTTTGTTATGTTTCTTTATTCACTTTGTCTGAAATAAATATACCAGAATATATTGCAATTGTAGAAAGCAAAACCAGCGCCATCATAATTCCGACAAGAGCCATCAAGCCATCGTATCTGGTTGCAAGCAATCCAGCAGCGATTTGGTCTTGTCGCCCCATTCCGATACGAAAATCAGGATAAATCCTGAATAGAACGGATTTCCAGGGTGATGTTTACGATCCTCCCCTTCCGGATACTCTCATCAACCGCGTTTATAGCCAGCGGACGGATGTCCAGAGCATAAACAACGCCAGCATATATCCCTCCAAATTGGGGGGTAAATGGGGGTATTATATACGAATCAACAACTTGTTGTTATGGATTTATGCAAATGATGTTTTAAATTATATAATAAGTGTTAATTTAAATTTTAAAAGTATAATAAAATACTACTAAATTGATAACAGATGATCTTTAGAAATCAAAGCAGATCATAACACAAGATTTAGGTAAATTGAATCCCACATATCTCTTACCCTCCTTTTTGGAGTGGATACAACAGCGTTATGTATTAAGTAGGTAAATAGTATACCCTAAAAAGATTCGGTTATGGTTAAAAAAACGAATAAAGTTAGGATTTTGCGTTTTTCCTAATTTTATTAGGGTATGTTATTTATCTACCTAATTACCACGTATATCTCTAACCTCTATTCAAACAGACGGAAATACTGGAAGGGTTAACAATGGCAAAGACAATTTTAATATACGGTTCGACTACCGGAAATACTGAAGCGCTCTCCGAACATGTGGCAGCAGGTCTCAAGCAAGGAGGTGCTGACGTTACAGTGAAGGACGTAGCCGACACAGGCGTTGATGAACTCGCGTCTTACGATGCGATCGTATTTGGCTGCTCTACGTGGGGCGATGGTGAGTTACAGGACGACTTCATCGATTTTCACGCTGATCTGGGCGGCACGTCACTTGATGGCAAGAAGGCAGCGGTTTTTGGTCCGGGCGATAGCGATGACTATCCGGACACGTTCTGCGAGGCAGTGGGCATCCTCGAGGATGTACTAAAGAGATGCGGCGCTGATATAGTCGCTGAAACCCTCAAGATCGACGGAGACGTTGAACCTGCATTTGGAGATGCCGAAGCATGGGGATCAAAAGTCGCTGGTGCGCTTTAACCCCGTTTTCTTTTTTTGTTTTTTTTTATCGACGTTCATCTCTCCCCCTCGCTCTGATGGGACGATTGAATTACAGGAACCAGAGTAATGCGGAAGCTTTTGGTGTTAGGTCAACTTATTTGGGCATCTGCACCATATCCGGGATTTGTGCAAACCCTGCAGTATCTTGGCAATGGAAATAAGGAAGTATTGAATTAAGTTGACCAAAAAAAGTGAAAAGGGAAGATTACCTTCGCATCAACCTTTTGCTTATGCCAACTCTATCGTACCCAACAGGCCCACCAGCCCATGACCAACGAGCTCCCCCACCACCACCACCATATCACCGCATCATCAGCGTGATGCTCTTTTCCGCTTGCGCCATCTCACCAGGCGATAGTACCACAACCACATCATCATCACCACCCGTCTTGATCCGCAGATCATTGCCACCGACCTTCCCGATGATCCGGTGCGAAATGCCCTGCGCCTGCAGCACCCTCGTGACCGCGTCTGCGTCCGGTGTCGCAAGGATCACGCGTCCGTGCGACTCAGAGAAGAGCATCGCAGCAAGATCAAGCCCCGTAACTCCGGTAACGCCTGTAACATCGGTAACTCCGGTAGTACCTTTAACACCGGTAACTCCGGTAGTGCCTTTAACACCGGTAGTGCCAGTAAGATCGATCTCTGCCCCGACCGCTTGTGCCATCTCAGTGAGTGCGACCGCAAGCCCGCCACTTGAAACGTCATGCGCTGAAGTGACGCGTCCGGTGCCGATCGCAGCCACCACGGAATCGATGATCTTCTGCGGACCTGCCGGGGGGACAGGAACGCTTCCACCTGCGCAGCCATAAACCTGGTAGTACTCGCTTCCGCCGAGTTCAGCTCTCGTCTCCCCGACCAGGATGATCGCATCCCCGGAATCTGCAAATTCCATCCCCGGGACGTGGCAATTCCCTGAAATACCGACCATCCCGATGCTCGGCGTTGGTGGGATCGCTGTTTTAAACTCGTCGCTCTCGTTGTAGAACGAGACATTGCCCCCGACGACAGGGATGCCGAGCGCCCGAGCCATATCCCCGATTCCGCGCACCGATTCCGCGAACTGCCAGTAGATCAGAGGATCCTCAGGGTCCCCGAAGTTTAAGCAGTTGACAATCGCTACCGGAGATGCGCCTTTACAGGCAAGGTTCATTGCGTTCTCCAGAACCGATCCTGCCGCGCCATTATACGGGTCAAGCGTGATATGCGCGGGGTTGCAGCCGCACGAGAGCACAAGTGCGGTCTCATCATCAATCCGCAGCACGCCTACATCATCCCCTGGCTTCATCACAGTTCGTATTTGGACTTCGTGGTCGTACTGGCGGTAGATCCACTCTTTAGACGCTATATTAGGGCTTGCAAGTAGCTTCAGTACGCTGGTCTTTGAATCATCCTTAATTTCAGGTATTTCCCCCCCTACCACCTGCTCTTCCGGCATCTCCGGTTCGCTCTCGAACGCGGGCGCACCACCTGACAGGAAAGTGATCGGAAGATTGACAACGACCTCCCCCTCAAGCTTGACCACGTACTGCCCATCATCAGTAAACTCTCCTATCACGCTCGCATTGAGGTCATACTTCTCTGCGATCGCAAGCACCGCCCCTGCATCTGCCGGATCAACCTCAAGTACCATCCTCTCCTGCGATTCTGCGATCAGGATCTCGTAAGGCGTCATCCCGGACTCGCGCAGGCGGACCTTGTCGAGATTCAGGTGGAGCCCAAGATCTCCCTTCGCACCCATCTCGGCGCTCGCACCGACAAGCCCTGCAGCTCCGAGATCCCGACATGCGAAGACATACCCCTCCCCAATTGCCTCGAGGACTGCCTCAATAAGCAGTTTCTCTGTGAACGGATCTCCGATCTGGACGCTTGACCTGTCATCTGACTCGGACTCCTCTGATAGGTCTCTTGATGCGAACGATGCGCCCCCAAGCCCATCGCGCCCGGTAGTCGATCCCATCAGGATGAGGGCATTGCCTGCAGCTTGTGCTGTTGCGGTCACGACATCCTTCTGGTGCGCAAGTCCGACGCAGACCACGTTTACGAGCGGGTTGCCTGAGTATGCGCTGTCAAAGCAGGTCTCTCCGCGCACCACAGGAACGCCGATACAGTTCCCGTAGCCCGCGATGCCCTCGATCACATGCTCGAAGAGGTACACGTTCTTTGGTTGGTCAGGCATCCCGAAGTAGAGGAGATCCATGAGAGCAATCGGACGCGCACCCATCGAGAGGATGTCGCGGACGATCCCTCCAACACCAGTTGCCGCGCCGTTGTAGGGGTCCACGTAGGACGGGTGGTTATGGCTCTCCATCCCGATTGCAAGGACGAGGTCGCCCTTTAGTCGGACGATTGCAGCGTCGTCGCCGGGACCGATTATTACGCGGTCGCTCTCTGTTGGGAACGTGTGGAGGTGCTTCGCGCTCGAGCGGTATGAGCAGTGCTCGCTCCAGAGGTTGAGGAAGCAACCTTCTTCTACTTGGTTGGGTGGTCGGTTCAGTCGCTTTGTGATGGTTTCGAGGTCGGTGGGGGGTAGTAGGGACATGGTTAGATTATCTGTCCCCATCCGGATAAATGTGATTTGGTTCGATCCGAACGGGCTTGGCGCATTCACGCGGTTCAAATATCACATTTCGTATAGTACTTTTTTTTGTAACTACTCAAGTACCTAAAACCAACATCGGGGGGACTTCACTATGCAGGAACTTCTCGGGGTGTGGAGGGTACTGTGACCAAACTAGGAAGTTAACCGCAGAGTGTGTGGAGGGGAAATAAACGGTTAAATGCTTCTAGCGTTCCTCTGCTCCCTCCGCGGTTATTTTTCTTGCCAGAAAGTACAGAAT
>DAOUXE010000209.1 GCA_030666765.1 Methanosarcinales archaeon | reverse complement strand
CGATTCTGGCAATTTTACCGCAAGTGTTTTCATCTGGCTCATCTTGGATTCACCAATGGCTGATATGGAATACCGCCTATATAAAGGTACACGCTTCTGCCTTCAAATCACCTTTTTGCGTATCAGTCCCAGCACACCTCCACATCCATCGCGACATTGTACTGATGCGGCGAGTACGACCTGACGATCCGCCGGTCCAGCACCCGCACAGTCATACCGCGGGCGCTTGCGGCATCCTTGATCGTCGCCTCTGCGCCATCGAACAGATCATCTTCCTCCCTGATGTCATAATAATGGATGATGCCGCCGGGTTTTACGATCGTCAATGCGCAGTCAAGGAACTCGTCTGCCGAGTGCGGCAGGTTCATGATCACATGATCCGCGATATGGGCGAGATCGTGATCATGCGCGGCGTCTGCAGCATCACTACAGATGATCCGTATGTTACTGATCCTGTTTAACGTCGCGTTTCTTTCCAGATACATGGTCGCCACCGGATTCTTATCGATCGCCACCACCTCTCTGGCTGACTTTGCGACAAGGATGCTGAAAGGTCCTGCGCCTGCAAACATATCGACAACGACGTCCCTGCCACTGACCTGATCAGCGATGCGTTTTCGTTCGGTTGCAAGTCTCTGCGTGAAATAGACGCGTACAAGGTCGATCTCGTACTGGCAGCCATACTCCTTGTGCACGGTCTCGGTCTTTGGCTCGCCTGCAACCACGCGGAGATCCCGGACCCGAAACTCGCCCTGCACAGGCGACAGCGCTCCAAGAACGGTCTTTATGTGCCGGTGCATTCGGATAATGGCGTCCGCAATCCTCTCTGCATCGGGATCGTCGGAATCGATGATCGCAATATCCCCGATCATGTCATAAGACGGGGTAAATCCGAGGATAGACTCGAACGTTTGCTTTTCTACGCACTCAAAGTCCCTCTGCAGGAGTCTAACATCAGGAAATTGATCCGCAATCCCAATTTCATATTTAACCGGGAAATACAGATAATCGTCATCCCTCTGAACCGCAGCGTCCTTCTGAAATGCACCCATCCCGACAAGCAAACTGCGGACAGGTTCGCCGCTCTGTTTGGGCACCTGTACACACCAGAGCCGTTGTTTTACTGTCATTTATATCATGTACGCCCTTTTACCAAGTTTTTCAAGGATGCATCCTGGAATGTCCACCGCGGATCGCACTTCATCGATGATATTACCATCGCCCGTCGCAACAATCATGTCACAGTGCTTCAGATCGAAATCGACATGCTTTGATGTTCTCGCGTCTCCTGAAAGGGAATGCACGGGGAGCAGTCCGCGAATATAGCGTGCAAGCACACCGCTCTTGCTGATCTGGGCATCGAAGAGGAAGGTGACAAAATCCGGTTCACATTCGGACAACATCTCAAGAACCTGTCTGCAAACACCCTCCACTGGATTTTTGTAGTTCCTGAAAACACCTCTGATGTCCCGTATAAATCCATCATCGCATAAAAATACCGGTTCTCCCAAAATCACGCTTTCTGTTGCGATGATGACATTATATCCATCTATCATGACCTCTTTATCCTTGATGCCAGCGCACGGTATCCTTTTCCTGATGCGTAACGCCGCAACCCCGGGTTCGACGACGACACGCATTAGTATGTACCGATCCCGATTTTCCAGCCGGTAATGATCGCTTGCGAACCGTATTACACCTGTGCGCGGGTATCCTCTCGACAACAGGTGCCTGATGTCCTCTGCTGCAAGAATCATTGCGGTTTCACGGTCGGTCATGGCTACCTCTGATCTGTGGCTGTTGCCAATTCGATATTCGATAACGGTCTTCTCTTCTCGCTCCATGACATCTTCCGAATTATCAAACACAATTTCAACGTTCCATCTGCACGAATCTGTTTGCGCAGTTTAGCCATAAATCTTTACCCCGATCTCTGCCACACAATCACCAATAGCAACCTCATGGACAGATCAACGAATCAACGCCGCCGATAAGAAAACTATTAATGCGCCGCCACAGAGTTACACCGATGTTGAGCATAGCAATACCAAAAGGAAGCCTTGAGGAGCAGACGTTTCTCCTCTTCAAACAGGCAGATCTCGAGATCAAGAGGACCGAACGGGAGTACAACCCAAAGATCAACGACCCGCGGATCGGAAAAGTGAAGATCCTGCGTCCGCAAGAGATTGCCGGTTATGTGGCGGAGGGGTACTTCGATATGGGAATAACAGGGCATGATTGGGTGATCGAGTCAGGCGCAGACGTGATCGAGATTGCTGACATGCCATACAGCAAGCAGGGCTCAGGAATCGTCAAGATCGTTATTGCGGTGCCTGATGACCAAAAAATAAAAGACGCGTCCAATATCAAGCCACACAGCAGGGTGACGACCGAGTACCCAAACATCACCCGAAGTTATTTCGAGAAACTTGGGATTCCTACAACGATTCATTTCTCCTACGGCGCTACTGAGGCGAAGGTTCCTGATCTGATGGATGTCGTGGTCGATGTCACCGAGACAGGGTCGACGCTTCGGAAGAACAACCTAAAGATCATCGATGTGATGCTCGAATCGACGACGAAGTTGGTCGTGAACAAGGATAGCTGGAACGATTCCACGAAGCGAAGAGCGATCGAGGAGATACGAACGCTGCTTCTTGCTGTGATCGAGGCTCGCGGTAAGGTGCTTCTGGCTATGAACGTGCCCGCGGGGAAGCTCGACGAGTTGATCGGCGCGCTGCCTGCGATGAAACTGCCGACCGTGACCAAGCTATACAACTCCGAATATTACGCGGTCGAGACCGTGGTTGCGAAGGAGACTGTAAATATCCTGATCCCGGAACTGAAGCATCTTGGCGCAGAGGACATCCTCGAACTCAATATATCAAAGATCGTGCGCTGATGCAAACGCATCATCTAATATAACTTTGGATACATAACAGGTTACAATGGTCAGAAATCAGTACGAACAGGAACTGGAAGACCTTAAGAAAAACATCATAAAACTTGGCAGTATGGTTGATGCGATCATTCATGATGCGGTCGTATCGCTTAAGGATCTGGACGCAGCACTGGCTCAATCGGTGATCGATAGGGACGGGGGGGTGGACGATCTTGCATGCGACATCGAGAAGGCGTGTCTGCGGCTGATCGCGCTCCAGCAGCCGATGGCAGTCGATCTCAGGACGATTGCAACGGCACTTAAGATCCAGATCGACCTTGAGCGGATGGGCGATCTTGCTGTCGATATTGCAAGAGTCACGATATACTCGAAAGGAGAGGCACACGTGAAACCCCTGATTGATATCCCGCGCATGTCAGATATGACACGTGAGATGTTAAGTTCCGCAATCAAGTCATTCCACGATTCGGACAGCGATCTTGCTTATGCGACATCAGAGAAGGACGATATTGTCGACGGGTTGTATGATCAGGTCAGGCGAGAACTCCTGACATACCTCGTGGAGGACCCAAAGAAACTCACCAACATCTCGCACCTGCTCTTCGTATCGAAGTAT
>DAOUXE010000233.1 GCA_030666765.1 Methanosarcinales archaeon | reverse complement strand
TATGAAATGCTGCCTTCTAAGGCGTCCATTACTCTGCGCATATTGCTCCTTTTCACGAATATCCATTCTCCGGGCTTTTCCAAGTTATTCCGCAACAAGTATAATATTCAACAAAAGACTTAATCTCGAACAGATCTCGGAATCTCTCTCGACAACGGAGTATCGACCCGACTTTCTCGCAAAAGTGTCTGACGAGGAAGGGGATTTCATACTGCACATCGAGTTTCAGACAGCGCAGGATGATAAGATGCCTGTGCGCATGTCTCGTATTATGGGCGGATTCTCGCCGAACACAAGCTGCCTGTGTACCCCATTGTGCTGTATCTCACCCCAAAAGGCGCTCCTGCCAAAGGCGGGTACGCCTCGTCTGTCAGGAACAAGCATGTGATGACGTTTGACTACGATGTGAAACAGGTACAGGATCTCATTTCGAAAGAGGTATTCGAAAAGGAACTCTACGGGCTGTACCCGCTCACGTTTTTGATGGCTGGCGCCGATATCGATGAGTGCGCTCGGAATCTGGATTACGCGATAAAGCATAACTATCTTGACCGCGAGTGTTACGTATGCGCGCGAATATTAGCAGAACTGAAATACTCCTCAGAGGTGGTGAAAGAAATGATCGGAGATGACTTTATAAAGCAATCGACAGTCTACAAGGAGGCACTTCACGAAGGCGAAGCTATGGGCATATCCATAGGCAGGGAGGAAGGTGTATCCATAGGCAGGGAAGAAGGCATATCTATAGGCAGAGAAAAGGACATCCTCTCTGTGCTTGCAACACGTTTCAACCAGGTTCCGGACCGGTTATCCCAGAGGATACACAACCTTCGAGAGAAGAATGGTTTCCTCTTCGATGATCTGATCAAGCTTGCTGTGACCGCGAAGGATATCGGCGAGTTTGAACGGAAACTGGGTAAAATAGTGTGAGACCACATCGGCGCAACTGACGCCCCCACAATCGCAGGCACGGCACATCGCATCGGCAACAGTGAACGGCGAGCCAGCCAATGGCACGCTCGACTGGAGCGCAAACGTCACGCGCATCGGTTGGCGAGAACACGATCATCGTGACCGCAACGGACCGCGAATGGCTCACCACTCCTGCAGCGGTCACGGTGCGCTACGAACCCTACGCGGCGACCTCAACGACGACGGCAGGGGCGATAGAATTATGAATGAACGAATCGAACGGTACAGGGACAAAATAAACTACATCGTACATAATATGGAATCCATCCGGAAAGACGCGGAAAGCGAACTTGAACTGAGTGGGATATTCTATGAGCTTCACACCGCTATCGAAGCATCGATGGATGTGGTGGCAATGCTGTTAAAAGACATGGGAGAAGTTGTTGAAGACGATTATTCAAACATCACACGTCTTTCCGAGATCGGGATTATACCAATGGATATTGCGGATCGATTGAGGAAGTGTAATGGACTGCGAAACTATCTTGTACACAGGTACAACCATGTTGATGATGCGATAGCAATGGATTCAAGATCTGAAGTAAGAGATATTTTTTATGAATTTATTGAGATTGTAGAGAGGCTTTTGAATGAATTTGAAGCAGATTAAAAATGATCTCGCATTGTTGAGAGGTTACGATGTCATCATCTTTGGCTCATACACGACCGGAGATTTTAGAGAGGGATCTGATATAGATATTGCGATTATTACCAGAAATAATGATTATGGAAGGAATCTGGATATTCTTAAGAGTTTTATTGGAATGGCGCCTGCGATATATGACATCCGGGTATTTGAACTGCTGCCGCTCAAGATCAAAGCATCTGTGATGGGTAATTATATCGTCCTCTATGGGACCCTGCCAGAGATATCAGAGTATTTTTATCATTACAGAAAGTTGTGGGATGATTGCAAACACAGGGTTGAAGCCGGGTACTTTGGAAGTTACAGAGAACAGGTGACTGCGATACAGAGATTTAAACGGTTCAGAAATCGACCGCTCCAGACCATATAAGCCCAACCACCGACAGCATCCTCACCCCGCGGACGCCGCGATCGCGGGTCGGCAGCCGGGCGAATCGAGTTATAGGGTATCCCCCTATGAGATGCTTTGAATGTGATAGTGGGGCGTCACACCTTCCCGACCGTCAGTATGTAGATCGGAGTCTCGTCACCGGAAAGCGCGAGCAGTTCGGAAACCTCCTGCGCATAGAACGCGCCTACTGCGCACACACCGAGACCCGACGCCCCTGCCTGCAGATACACGTTCTGCGCTGCATGTCCTGCCTCGATATAGGCATACCGGACGCCCCGCTCCCCATACTTGGCAGTGGTTCGGTTAAAGACAGCAGCAAACACGATATCGACAGCAGCATCCGTTATCTGAGTCTGCTTGAGCGCACATTCGGAGAGATTTTCCCGAAGATCGCCATCGCGGATCATCCGGAGCGTGTGCCCCTCTGCCCGGTAGCGGTATACGCCACCTGCAAGTCCGTCCACGTTTCCTGCGACCACATACACCTCCAGCGGATAGAGTGCGCCTGCTGACGGCGCTGTTCGAAATCCCTCCTCTGACGTGATGCCCTGTGCCGCCCAGAGCAACTGGGAGAGGTCGTTTAGCGTGATCGCCTCCTTCGTGTACCGTCTGACCGACCTGCGGTTGCGCATTGCCTCTTCGATCGATATTTCGCCTGTGGTTCTTGGTTCCGGCAGCATAATCTCACCCCCCTGTCTCATATTCTGTTCTGTCTCTTCCTCATCGATGCAAGCCCCTGTGATCAGCACCGGAATCAGGATCAGCGCGATGCAGATGGCTATTCGGATCATTTGACTACCTATAGCAGTTTCTAATTCAACTGCACCCCTGTGATGCTCGATATGTCGTTCTCCTGCATCGCAACGCCGATTGTGTGATCTGCTGCCTGTATCATCGGCTTTCGCAGCGAAACAATGATGAACTGTGCGCTCTTTGCCGATTTCTCGATTCTCGATGCGATCCGCTCGACATTTGCGCCGTCGAGGAACATATCGATCTCATCGAATGCATAGAACGGAGCAGGACTGTGCTGCTGGATCGCGAAGATGAATGCAAGCGCGGTCAAGCTCTTCTCTCCACCAGACATCGCCTCGAGCCGCTGCAGCGTCTTATCTGCCGGCTGCGCCCGGATCGTCATGCCGCCTGCAAACGGATCCTCATTGTTTTCAAGGATCAATTCGCCAGAACCGCCTGAGAGTTCCGCAAAGATCAATCTGAAATTTTCATTGATATTATTAAACGATTCAAAGAATGTCTGCCTCTTCAAGGTCTCGTACTTAT
>DAOUXE010000099.1 GCA_030666765.1 Methanosarcinales archaeon | reverse complement strand
TGAACGATTGGTGAACGATTATGTTTATGAACCGAAATTTCAAGTAACAGGAAACAGATAACAATAAATCATAGTACCGCGCAGAGTAATTCCGACACATACCGAGGAGGTGCCCACGACGTTCCGACACCAGATGACCGGGTCATGCCCGGACGGCAGAGATTGTAGACTGCCCCGGATGAGCCGCGTCTCTATCGCTCTTCTCGCTCTCGCTTGCGCGCTATTGATCTGCGACGTGGCAGGGGCTGCGGACTACGGCGCAGACAGCGGGATCGATAATATCACTTCTTCCAATTGCCACATATGGAGCGCGCTACTAAGCGATAATGACAGTACCGTGACCTGCAACATCGATGTAACCAGCGGAGCGCTCCACCTGACCGACGCAACGATACGGATGGGTGACGGCCATTCCATCAGTGTCCAAAGTGGTGCAACCATGAACGTAACCGGCGGTTCGACCATCACCCGACACGATTCCGGATATTACCATCTCAACTACAAAAGCGGCAGCCGCGGCAGTCTGAGCGCGAGCGTAATCGAGTACAGCGATGAATTGGACATCGCTACAACAAATAACATAACTATCACGGGCTGTACCGTCCGCAACAATCGGAACTATGGAATCCACTTAACCTCAACCTCCGGACATGTCAACATCACAGACTGCATAATCAGCAACACAGTCAATCATCACGGCATATTCATAGAGTTCTCACAGGACAATATCCTGCGAAATAACCGGCTGAACAACAACAGTAGAGATTATAGCCTGTACGTCACAGGAGACTATGATCAGGATATCGATACCTCCAACACTGTAAACGGCGGGCTGGTCCACTATAAATACAACGACAGCGGCACGATCATCGGTGATGCCAACATCGGGCACGTAACGATCGTCAATTGCAACGGTATGTGGTTTGCGGACTGCACGATACATAATGGGGATGGCGTCCGGATCGTGGGATCTTCATCGAGTGGGATTAGTGGAAGTACTATCGAGAACAACGCAAGACAAGGGGTCTGTTTTACCGATTCGAGTAACAATTTCATAAATGACAGTCGCATTTGGGATAATAGCCAGCAAGGAATACTTTCTGAAGGATCGAGCAGTTACAACCATGCCATCGATAACAGCATCATCAATAACTCGGCAGGTTTAAATCTGATAGGGGAGGGGCATAGCAATTTCGCAGATAATAATATATCGGACAACCGCGGCAATGGTGTTGCCATAGGTGGGTATACTGATCACACAAGCCAGTACAATATTCTGCACAATAATACTATACGGTTGAATAATGTGTCAGGTATCACATTTCATACAAATTATAATAATCTGACAAGTAATACCATCTCAGATAACAGGGTCTTTGCATTTGAATTCCCAGGTGCTACTGCAATGTGCTATTATAATCATATTTGGCGTAGTAACACAGCAAACGGTGAGGAAATTAACTACTACTATAATGAAAATGGCATAACGGTCCCGTCAAAGACTCTCATGGCATATAATGTAAGCAATGTTGGGAAGATCACACTCATAAACTGTTACAACTTTGATATCCACGATAATACCCTCTCAAACAACATCCGTGAACCCGGTTCCGGTATATTTCTATGGAATTCTTATGAAAACGATCTGACCAGCAATACCATATCCAATAACTATGACGGCATCAGATTGCATAACTCCACAAGTAATAAGTTCACCGATCTGCAAACCACATATCCAAGTGACCAGCACGGAGCAATATTCGGATCAGATTCGAATTATAACAGCATAATCGACAGCAGTCTTGCAGCCACGAACCAGCAGGGGGTGCAGATCAGCTCATCTAATCATACTACCCTGGCAAATATCATAATCTCATCTATGGATCAGCCAGGATTGACCACTGCCAGTGCCCATTATATTGACATTACGAACGCCACGATCGTTGCAACTGCGTCAGATGGTGTGTGCCTATCCACATCCGACAACGTCATCATCACAGAGAGTGACATTACTGCGAACAATATATGCGTGGACTGCGCCAACTCAGATTATACCGAGATTACAAACACCGCAATCAAAGGCAAGGACGGTATCTGCATGTCATTGTCGCACTGGGGCAATCTCACAAATAACGTCATCGATGCGACGCTGAGAGGTATCTTCCTGACAACATCAAGTAACCACAACGTAACAAAAAACAAGATCGACAACTACGCTATAACTGGCATCCTGCTTGAAGAGTACTCAACGAACACAACGATGATCGGGAATGATCTCACACGTAACGGGGCAGAGTTTGATATCCGGATCAGTGACTCAAACGATTGTGTAATTGCGCCGAACAACACGGTTACTGTGGATTACACGTACTATCTCACAGACGACACCAGACTTGCAACACTCGATACCGTATTTAACAAGACAAAGGTCGGCTACGAAGATACATCGGACCTCACACTGATGTGGCGGATCGATGTGCTTTGCTGGGACAACTACCATAAAGAAGCGATGTGGTCCAATCTCACGGTGCAGTATAGCGATTTTAGTGATGCCAATGGGTCACTTTGCTGGGAAGGCGAAATATCGGCAAAAGCAGATGCCAATCCGGGTTTGCAATCCGGAAGACTAAGTGGTAATCCATTCAATTACTGGGGACCGCCAACATCAAATGATAACTGGCTTCCGATTATCGAGTACAAACAGAATGTGAGCGGGAAGACTACATACCAGCCGATGAATTGCACAGCGATCAACGGGTGGGATGTGCTTCAGAAGATATATGGCCGGACGTACCGAAACGTCACGACCACGATCACGGAACCAGGCGTTACCATTCTCGTAGACGCAGGCTACACCCCGAACAGCAGGTGCTACTACTGCCACGATGATAAACTCACATTCGCAAACACGAAGCACTGGACGAAGTACGAAATCGATGTAACGACTATGACCGACCCGTACACGCCCGGGCGGTGCATCGACTGCCACGACGAAACCGACGCCCTCGAAATACCGCACGGCACTGAGAGCGGAAAGGATCTGCTGTACCAGCAAAGCCCGCAGTTGTGCTACTCCGGCAGGACCGGCGGTCTGGACTGCCACAGCGCGGACGCAGCGCAGGGGCTTGACCAGGAGTACGAGTTCAACCAGATAACCCACCATCCGATAGGGGAGGGGCAACTTGCATGCAAGGCGTGTCATGACAATCACGGGACTGAGTACCCCACCGATCTGCTGAAGAAGTACGAGACTACCACCACCTCGGGAGAGTATAACTCAAGTTATTACGCGCTATGTCTCGTCTGCCATCTCGAGGAGAAGATCGTGGCGATGATGTCGAACGAGGGTGATGACCATCTCAAGAATTATGTGAATCAGACGAACTTTCGGGATGAGTACTTTTCAATTGCCACGTTGGGTTTTAATAAGGGAACTCCAGCATTACAAAATATCCACTCCCCTCAAGCAGGATATGGATTTCAGCATCCTGCATACAACTGCTATTCCTGCCACAATCCACACGGCGGCAATAATCCGGCAATGACGAGACCGTCGCTCAACTATGCTTACATCACCAATCTCACTCCACCGGGATCCGAATACGAATTTGGCGATTGGGAAAATCAAGCGATACTGGATCATGCAAACTGGAACAATCCAACGATGAATCAGGCTGGCGGTCTTGATAAGCCAACTGATCCGGACTGCAGCGGGTGTCACGACACAATGCAACTCCCACAGCGCTTCGCCTACCGCACATACGTCGATTACAAACCCGCTGGCGGCGCGGGCTGCCTCGAGTGTCATGACAGCAGCCGTTCTGATTCGATACGCCCAATTGTGAACTTGTCTGCAGTGAAGCTTGCAATGCACCGGAACCTGAGCTGGTGGGCTTTGGAGGATGTAGATGCAGACCTCCCCGGAACCGATAAGAACTTTGTGGGATGGCTCACAGCTCGCGGGTACGCAGATACGAATATAGACCGAAATAATTCGATCTGCTGGGCATGTCACTCCACCAACGGTACGCCGCCGGCTCCTGGATTCCATCCGGATCGGGCGCTGAATCCGTACAAGTGCCCGAAGTGCCATGGACCCGAGGACGGTCAGCCGCCGCACGTGGAAGGATTGGTTGCTGCGGTCGATAACCACGGCCCGACCACGAAGGGCAAGGAGTCGATATTCATCCAGACCGATATCGGAAAGAACGGGTCATGCGGGGACTGCCATGCAGCAAGCCGCCTTCCGGACAGCTACATAGGTGATCTCAAGGTCTGGAAATGGGGATCGGGGGAATCTGGCTATGGCAGGGATAATCATGAACGTCCATTCACAGGCAGAACCACGATGGGTGATGTCTCGCACTACGGGCTTAACAAATCGCAGGGTCGAGCACTTAAACGCGTAGACCCATCCTTTAACACCCCGCTCTTCGACACCTCCAACTGCCTCTTCTGCCACTGCAACTCCACAAATGGCGCGATCTGGGGCAATGCTCCGAATGTGACCGACAATATGTACGGAGCAGACACCTCGAACCTCTCTGAGTGCTATACCTACTGCCATGTACTCCCTGACTACCAGCACAACGTAACCGCGGACAACATCCTGCATTTCCATAACAAATCACTCTACGCAGGCGGCGGGTTCGACTGCGCAGTCTGCCATGACATCGACAGTAAGTACGGAGTTCAGTCGCTTGTCGATGCCGATGCGATCGCCGCTGGCATCCATGGGAACGTCGCCAACAACACCATCACCGATAGTCTTGACTGTGATCCGAGATCAAAGCCCTGCTGGGGCTGCCACAACAGCGACGGCACACAGCCAGACGGGATGGGTGACCGGAATGGGATATACATGCCGCAGAAGAAGCCATGGTCATGCGAGGACTGCCACGCACGAAGCGATGAATGGAACACGGAAACGAATTACGGCGAGACCTGGGCCAGTTCGAGTTATCCACCGAACCGGCTGCCTCCACGGATATATGCGCATTACCCGAACTCGACGACGCTTAAGACCAATATGAGCCATGGGCGTTGTGTAGACTGTCACAACAACAGCATCAACCAGAGCCACGCGGACATTTATGGGCAGCAACTCAAGAACACACTTGCATCGAGCGTCTCGCATTATAGCATACTGAAGTACTTGATTCGTCCGACCGGTAACTGCGGAGTCTGCCACAACAACACAACAGCCGGACTGATCTGGGGAGATGCTCCACAGAACAGGCACGGTAACTTCACAAATGAGTTAAACTCAGGCGATGGCTGCTTTGTCTGCCACACAAGCAATGACCATATCCCGGTGGATTTCCATGCAGCGAACCTGTTGGGTGGGCTGGGCGGACCCGATTGCTTGAGATGCCACGGCGACGAAGGATTTGCAAAGAACAAGCGGATCAACGAAAGCGTCTTTGGGGCGGCGATGCACTGGAACACAAACAATATATCGTCTGATAAGTACGGCTTGAATCGGTCATGCTGGGTCTGCC
>DAOUXE010000231.1 GCA_030666765.1 Methanosarcinales archaeon | reverse complement strand
CGCGTCGAAATCAGCGATTGTGAGTGGTATGCGCTCTCCACACTCATCGATTCGAAGTATAACAAACTGTCCTGGCATCGCTTTCTCTGCCACCCGCGGGGCAGCGACATCCATCTGGTGGATCGTCGGCGCGAGTTCTCGCTTTTTAAGTATTGTAAATGGCATCTTGCATCATCTTCTTCTGTTATTTATTTGCATACTGACCGCGCCACGATCAAAAAGATATTGGTCGCGGTGGTGGTACCGGATACGTGTTTGCGGTGTGCGCATCGTGAGTGCGTGGTTGGGTTGAACACTCTGCCTCGTTGGAGCCTGACAGGGCCGGACTATGCGAAGTGATTTATAAGGGTTTTACCAAAAGCATAACCGATGAAAAGAGATGTTAGTTTCTCGCTGCTCGGACTCATCATGCTGCTATGTCTGGGGATTGCAGCAGCCAGCGTGTACTACCAGTACACCTACACTGATCTGCAATCAAAGTACGAAGTCTCAAACGATACCTTGCAGAAGACGATGATCGACTACCAGGAGAAGGAGATGTTTCTGGACGCTGCTCTTCAGAACCTGAGTCTTTCGGAGGAGCGGGAGGAGGCGCTTGGTGGTAAGTATCAGAAGGTCGAGACCGAGAAGGTAGGACTCCAGACCGACCTTGCAACGGCAAATGAAGCTATTAAAGATCTGAATAGGCAAAACGAAGATCTGCAAAGCAGTGTAGATGCACTGGAGCGTGAAAATGGCAAGTTGGTATTTGAAAAGGATCAACTGAAAGAAGAGAAACGAGATCTGAACAATAAAATCGATAATCTGAACAATAAAATCGATAATCTGGACAATAAAATCGATGATCTGAACGCTCAAATTGCGGCTCTGGAAGCGACACAATCCGAATGACTTCAATTGTCTACCATCCCGAGTACCTGCTGCACGATACCGGACGCCATCCGGAAAGCAAGGAGCGGTTGATCGCGATCATGCAACTGAACGAGGAGACCGGGATCGATCTGCACAGGATCAAGCCAGAGCCCGCATCCATCGAAGAGATCCGGTATGTCCACGATCCGGATTACATAGCAAAAGTTAGGGAATACTCGAAACGTGGAATACCACTCGATCCTGATACAATTCTCTGCAAAGCCTCATACCGCGCCGCACTGCTCGCCGCGGGCGGGATGATCCGCGCCATCGATCTTGCAGCAGGTGGTGAGAATGCGTTCGCGCTCGTCCGCCCTCCCGGGCATCATGCACTCCCTGATCGCGGGATGGGATTCTGCCTCTTTAATAATCTCGCGATCGGGGCGAGACATGCCCAAAAGATCGGATGCGACCGCGTGCTCATCGTGGACTGGGACGTGCATCACGGAAACGGCACACAGTACACATTCTACGATGATCCGTCGGTCTTTTATTTCTCGGTTCACCAGTATCCACACTATCCCGGAACCGGATCATCAGACGAGACAGGGGCGGGAGCAGGAAAGGGTTACACGCTTAACGTGCCACTTTCCGCAGGATCTGGCGATGCCGCGTATACCCGTGCATTTGAAGAGATTCTGATGCCGGCAGCGCTCAGGTTTTATCCTGACATCGTCCTCGTATCTGCCGGCTTTGATGCGCACATCGATGATCCGCTGGCAGGAATGGCGGTCACGACTGAGGGATTCGGGAGAATGGCGTCGATTGTGTCCTCGATTGCTGACCGGTGCTGCGAGGGTCGGCTTGCAATTACGCTTGAGGGTGGATACGATCTTCATGCGCTCTCGCAATCGGTCGTGGGTGTGCTCGAGGTGATGGCGGGATGATTGTAGGGCGGATCAGGGAAGGCA
Source organism: Methanosarcinales archaeon (assembly GCA_030666765.1). GTDB lineage: Archaea > Halobacteriota > Methanosarcinia > Methanosarcinales > Methanogasteraceae > Methanogaster_A. The sequence goes on along the minus strand of DAOUXE010000231.1, from coordinate 1,510 downwards.
TAAGACAAAGACTGCAATAACACTGAAGTAGGTGACATCCGATGGACCGGAAAGAAATAGCAAAGGAGTTCGCAGACCGAATTTTGAGCAGGTTCAAAGACGGGACAGAGAAAATAATCCTGTTCGGATCGGTTGCAAGAGGTGAGTCCGGGACAAACAGTGATATTGATGTTCTGGTGGTCACAAGACAGAAGGATATCAGGACGATGGAAGAAATCTGTGGCGTTGCGTATGATATATCGATCCGCCATTTCACTGATATATCTCCAAAAATTTATTCTCATGACGAAATTATGAGAAGTTTACGAGTTATGACGCCTTTTATCGAAGAAATATTGAATGATGAGGTGCCGCTTTATGGAAGTATCCGAGATTACAGAACAGCAACTTAAAATCGCGTGGGGACGATTGGATGCTGCCAAATATCCTTTTGACGGTGGATTTTATAAAGATAGCGTAAGCAGAGCATACTATTCGATGTATCACGCTGCTGTTACGATACTAACACTCAAAAACATAAAAGTAAGGAGACATTCCGGAGTTTTGAGGATGTTTGGTCTGCATGTAATACAGGAAGAGGATATGGAGCATTACCACGCCAAATCCTTGAAATTCGCGAAGGGAGGGCGTGAAAAGGGCGATTATGACATATTTGTGGAAATCAGCGAAGAAGAATCAGAAACCGTAATAGATGATGCCGAAAAGTTTCTGAAGCGGGTAGAGGGGTTGATAGAAAAGATCGAAGAAGGTGCTGCCGGTGGATAGGGGAGAGAGTATCGAGAAACTTGCCCTACTTCTATCAGCCGATGGATACGGGGACGTGGTCTCTGGGATGCTTGTCGAGATTCTTGCAGAGGATCGAAAGCGGAATGTCTTTGTCGTCAAGCTTCGGGAGCTTGCAAACGAGCTAAAGGCGATCGATCAGGAGATCACACCCACTCCGATGGAGCAAGATGTGCTTGATTTTGTGGTTGCGACAAAACAGTCGTTAAGCGCAAGCGAGGTGTCAACAGGGATGTGCGCGTGTTATCCGCGTTTGCGGCACAGGACACATGCATCGAGTGTGCTTAATTCGCTTGTATCAAAAGAGGTTCTTGGGAATGTTAAAGTGAGTTGTGGGCATTACTTCACAACACCAGTTGAGGCGGTGATGGGACGACTTAAGGGGGGAGGTGAAGAGCCGAACAGGTGCTCGCCTGTGAGGAATCGCGGGTGCGACCGGGATGGTATTTGACGTGGTGCCTGAGGTGATTAGGAGGCTGCTTGGGTCGGGATGACTGCGAGATGCGTAAAATTCGGATGAAACTACGAATCAACAGGAGAGAAACAACATGAAACATATAGAATTCTACAACAGAGAGGGGGAAATGAGGGAACTGACAAGGATACTCAGCACAGATCCGACATTGATCACCTTCATCTACGGACCGATAAACAGCGGCAAGACCGAACTCATCACTAATCTGATAAAAAACCTCCCTAAAAGCCAGAAAGTGTTTTACATAAATCT
>DAOUXE010000077.1 GCA_030666765.1 Methanosarcinales archaeon | reverse complement strand
TGCGCCCTCCGCGGTTATTTTTCTTGCCAGAAAGTACAGAATCGCACTCGGGCGACCAATCAACATGCCTGAGTAGTTACCATTAATTCTTCATATACTCGCGCAACATGACTGTGGCGTAGCACCCCTTCGGCAGAAAGAACTCAGCAGTTGCGCCCACACCACTACCACTATCCGCGCTCACATCAAAGACCGGATCGACACCGATCACAACCGCCCGGCATCCACCCTTCGAAGCAAGTTCCGGCATCTCTGCGACCTCAAACCCGCGAGTCAACTCAGAAAGATCAATTCCGAGATCGGATAACACCACGCCCTCGATACCACCTCTGGATTCATAGCCGTGCCCGATCAAGGAGTGGGTCACCCACGCACGTTTTTTGCGGACGAGGTTGTTGATGCCGTCGATGTCCACCTGTGTCACTTCTTGCGTCCTCGACGCATCTGGCAGACCGTCACTACCTTTGAAACATACAACATCCCCAACTATTGCCTGATTTAGTTGCATCCCCTCTTTTATTCGCTTACTCAGGATTTTATTGAATATGAATGACTGGTATGCGTGCGTAAACATCCTCAGAAGGTTTTTTGGCAGCACACGAAATGCGCCGATGTAATCATCCGGTTGTTTGACCAGATGGTTTAACATTGCACGCTCGTACCGCAGATGATTCGGAAACTCGACCAGTGCCGCTTTAAAATCATGAGTATCCCACAGACGCCTGCGTATTTCATAAGACCGGTCATCCGAAAACGGTTTTGCGAGATATTCCATCATCGCGCCCTTAAAATCACCTACAACGATGAGTCTGCCAACTTCGTGTGTGATCGGACGGATTGTTCCAAACCGCTGCTCGCCATAAAAATTCGCCATGCCGCCCGCATGTGAGAGTTCACCGGTTACACGATTTACGCGACCCCGGACTTCCTCTTCTGTTTCATTGATCCCTCGTACTGCGATCCTGAACCTATTGCCACAGAGATCGCCGAGACTGATCTTCCGGTTCGACCGCGCGATGATCTCGAGCTTGACGTTTGGGGTGCGGAAATTAGGGACATTTGCCTCGATGGTGCGATCCGGATCCCAGATGCTGATGCGCTGGATGGTTACAGCCCGCGTATCCTTGGTGCCAGCCCATCCGAATCTGGATCTGCTGACCCTGAACCATCTCGAGAGGTCCCTGATCAGATGGTGGGTGTCCCAGTTCTTCTTTGTGAGTTCTACGATAAGATACTTCCCGTTTTCTGCATCCGTGCTTTTTCCGGGAGTCCAGACCTCTGTAACCTGGAAGTCAGATGCATCCGAACGGACTACGCCGCCGATGCCTGGAGTTTTTGTGAGGTAAACGTCGATTCCGGCTATGGATTCAGTTGTTGTCATCTTCAAGATATAAAGCCCCGCCGCAGGGTGTGTAAGATACGCGGAGAGGAGTTTGTTTGCCGTTTTGAGCGTGTCCGAAGTTCAGCCGTCGGATGGATTCGGGTTGTGTGGTGCTGGTGGTGCTGGTGGTGCGAAGCCAGATACACTTTGATGTGTGGTGTTTCAGGTTCATACTTTTTCAAACAAGATAATTAATACCTTTTCACCTTTTGCAGCCTTTCCTTTCTGTTTGTTTTCTTCTCCTTCTGGTATAAAAAACCCGTTACCCGCTCTAAAGGTTGACAACCTTCCATTAAAGTCAATCCCCTTTGATGCACCAATCATCTTCAACGAATTCCTCTGTAAATTTTACCAGCCGCGTCTTATGATTACCATAGGTATACGCTTTGTATCGAAAACCCGGAGCAGGTGTTCTCCATTTGCTAAAAAGAATAAGATAAAGGCATCAATTAATCGTAAAGGGGAAATGGTTCTCCATATGGATGGAACACACAGATCAGGTGGGCGAGTTGTCTTTGTATTGCAGGAAGGACTTGAGGATAGTGTAATTGATGCGGATTTGACCCCCTCTGAAGCTGAAGATCATGTAAGTCCGATCCATCGGTGTGAGACTTTTTAATTTGTTCTGGTCGGTTGAAAACATGATGTCAACCCGGAGAATACAAATATGATTAGATGGGTGGAATCAGTGGAATCGGTGTTAATCTGTGGCTAAAACAGTATCATCCACAGATTAACGCAGATGTACACAGATTATCGGTGTAAACAACTTTTCAGATCGATGGTGCTCCACTATGGCAGTTGTGGTTGCGTAAGACAATCCAACGTTCCCATAAAATAAAAAAAGACTCCAAATGTCCCTTCTTCAATCGCGTCGTTATCATTGGTAATTCTATATGTGTTCTGTGACGATAAAAGGACAGGCTATTCCAATTCGCCGAAAGTCAGATTAGACATACAATAGCAACTACTAATGAAACGATCGTAATAATTCCACAAATAATACTAAATGCTTGAAAACGAATTTGGTTTTTAGATGGACACATATCAATGATCTCGAAACATGAATCGATGGCTGTTTCAAAGTCTTTTAACGATATGATCCACTGACTTTTATCAGATTTATGTGAGCGTCCTGATGCAATCTTTTCCATTGCCGTCATTCTAAGATCTCTGATCCGTTTTTTATCAGGTACATCATGAAGTAACACTTTATACATCCAATGGGGATACCTAACTACTTTTAGAGCATCGAAAAAAGTCTTTGTCGCTGCACGTTGGACACTTTCCACAGCACATCTCCTAATATGCTCATTAGCCGCTTCTATATATTTTAAAGCTTCTTCCTCGTCAGATGTACTCACCGCTCTTTTGATGTGATCTAAAACATCTCTCAATTCAGCCACTCCTAAGTAATTGAATTCACCTGTCACAACTTCAGCATATATCAGCGAATTGCGAGCTACAGGGTATGCACCTTCAAGTAATTCACTTAATTTTTTAGTGACTGCTGTTGAAAGGCGATCATCCGACATTATTAATAACCTTTTTTGCTTAGGATGATGTCTAGCATCTTTTCTCGTCTATCTAAATCTTTTTTAGATATAAATTCATTTGAAGATACTTGCCAACCTACCTTTTCACCTCTTTCCCAATCAAAATATATTTTTGGAATAACCGTTTTGATATTCAGTTTCCCTTCAACTTTTTCAATATCCCAGTTTTCAATTTGATCCGCATCGAGTGGCGTCATAGCAGCTATTGCATTGATAAGTTCTCTATTGGCATCCTTAAGCACCTGTTCATATAGAATTTTTGCCATATTTTATCCCCTCTGTGTAGTGTTGAATGATATTTCCCATATCACTTTTTTTTATCCATTATACTTACCCAATTTCCTCATTATATATAAAGCAATTTTTTCAGATCCTTCTTCGTGCCAATTTAACCACTCCACAAAAACCACACCAGCCATCGGACACACCCCGATCTCCTGCCCATCGTGATAGTCTCCTGAAGTGACTTCTCCTACACGATGCAGGGCTTCATGCCTGCTTTAGCGCTGCCGTATAATCAACACCCCGACCACCACCATCAATCCTGCGCAGATGTAGAACGGGGATGCGAATCCGAACTGTGTGGCAAACACTCCTCCGAGCAGCGGACCGATCACCATGCCGATTGCGCTTGCCATCGGAAAGAGACTCATCTGCTGCCCGATCATACCAGGGCTTGCGAGATCCGCACCTGATGCAAGCGCTGGTACATTCACGGCAGCAGAGGTTATGCCAGCGACAAACATGAGCGCAAACAACTGGATGATTGATGTGGCGTGAGCCATCCCGAGAAGCAGAACTGCTGTTATAGAGAGCCCTGCCGCCACCATATTTCTCTTACCGATCCGATCCGAGAGGATGCCTACCGGAGTCTGGAAGAGCAGGCGTGCGGAAAAATATGCGGACAGGGATATCCCAAGCCCACCTACGGATGCGTTCAGATGCAGTTCGTAGACTGGAAGCAGTGTCGCCACGATCATGATTGCAAGCATCGTTGTGAATGTCGCGTACACAAAGAGTTTAAGCTCACCATCAGAGGTACGGTCTGTCCCGCCACTGCGAGTTTCCTGTGTCCGGGTCTCAGGGGTCTCCTTGACAATACTGTTTACGAGGAGTATGCTCACCAGTCCAAGAGCTGCGCACGCATAAAACCCTGCACCATACCCTAGTGTCCCTGCAATTATGCCGCCGGCCGCAGGTCCAACCGCAGGTCCGATACCCCGGATCGTCGAGTATATGCCGATCGATCGCCCCCGGCTATCCGTTGTGGATACGTTGGTAAGCATCGCCAGGATTGCAGGAACCATCACCCCAACCATGATGCCCTGGAGAGCGCGGACGATCAGCAACTGCTCAAACGTATCAACCTCCGCACATGCAACCGCCAGCACCGCAAACCCCGCGAACCCCGCGAGCACGAACGGTTTCCGGCTGTCGAGCCGGTCAGAGAGCCGCCCCATCACAGGATACGATGCGGCAGCAAAGATCCCGAAGACGCTGAAGACGAGGGCTGATTTAATCGCGAGACTTGCACCCATGCCGGCTGGCAGATCTTGAATGTACAGCGGAATCAATACCATGAGCATCCCGGTACCGAATTCCACGAAAAGTGCTGAGATTGCGATGTTGCAAAGTTCGGTGCGAGCCCAGAGGTTCCTCATCCGGTCAGCTCCACATATCAAGCGTGCTCTGCCCCATGGAATCAGATGCCCGCATGAGCCGTTCGACTGCCTTTGCCACACGCACTTCTGAAAAGCCATGTTCGTGGCACAATAGCTCTGTAATCTTCGATTCGTCTGGTTTTTTCCATGTAAGTGTGTAATCACCCGTTACATCTGGATTTAAGAAGAAGTTCTTGATCTCGTCGAGATGTTCGATCGATTCGCCAAGTTCCAAGAGCGCGTCTTCGATTGAGCTGTGTTTATAGATCAACTGTAGCGCCTTCTTTGCGCCGATGCCGTGGATGCCGGGATCGTAATCGGTTCCGACCAGTATCGCAATATCGATCAACTGCTCCTCTGTGATTCCGAGCCGATCGAGGTTTGGCTGTAGTTCAATGATCTCCGGCTTCACATCCACATAGACCTTCTTTCCGGGTAGTTTCCGCTTTCCGCCTACCGCAAGATTTCTTACGACCTCGGGAGCGCCAAAGAGCAGCGAATCGTAATCCTGCGATCCAACGAACCTGACATCACCGGATCTCGCCATCCGCGCCGCCTGCGCTTCGCCCTCACTTGCCGCATCTACCACCGGAATGCCCATCGATGCGAGTAGTGACTTTGAATCCTCGACCATCTCGGGATGCAATCCGGACGTGGCTTGTGCATACTTAAACGCATCCTCTCTGCCCTCAGCAAGCGCTTCCTTCCACTTTCGCTCAGCCGTATCCCGTATCGCTCTTCGTTTCTCGATCGTTGCTGCCTTGAAATCCGGTGGGACTCCATCAAAGACGAAAACCAGTTTCAATCCGGCTTCGACGAGATTTGTTGTCCGGTAGAGAAGTCCTGACAGGTGTGATGTCACTCTTCCTCTTGAATCCTTGAGCGGCGTACCATCTCGCTGTCTTATGCTGCTTAAAAACTGGTAGATCGTATTGTATGCATCGATTGCGATGATCTGCCCGCGTAAGTGTGTGCCGAGTTCAGATTCTCGTCTCTCAAACAGGTCTCCGATATCCGAGCCCATAAGTCTACTCTTGGGCAGTGGTTGGATAAAGGTTTGGTCTTCATGTCTGCCAATTGATCAAAAACACGCTTGCAACACCACCCTGCCAAAATCTCTATCCTGTGTTGATCTCTGCCCACTCAAGCCACTGATTTACATGAAGAAGATCGAGCTGATGTCCTTCGCATTTTACCACATTGTACGGCTTCCATGCATCTTGGCCCGGAACGCCTTCAAACCCTTCGAACGTTTCTTCCGGAATTTTGTGACCTCTGATTGTAGTAACTGTGTAATATGAACCCAACCACCCGAAGTAAAGACCCACAACCAACTATTCGTTCCGCCAATCCTAAAACTTAATCTCGTGGTTTTGCATGTGGACACCCCCACAATACTCAAGTAAGTACGCTTGGGCAAAGATAGTGGGGATGTGCTAAGCGCACATGTGGATCTCATGAGTGCTTAACCGAACACATATATAGTGGGATGTTACCATCGAGCCTGCATTTGGGTAAGTTATTTATTGGGGCTTACCTTAC
>DAOUXE010000222.1 GCA_030666765.1 Methanosarcinales archaeon | reverse complement strand
TGAAAACATGACGCCAACCCTGCAAATACAAATATGACTAGATGGGTGTAATCAGTGAAATAAGTGTTAATATATGGCTAAAACGGTATCAGCCACAGATTAACGCAGATGGACACAGATTATCGGTGTAAACGACTTTTCAGATCGATGGTGCCCCATTATGGTAGTTGTGGTTGTGTAAGACAATCCGACGTTCCCAGAAAATAAAAAAAGGACTCAAAGTTCGATCAAAAACTGCCCTTCGGAGTATATACCGGTTTTTTTCACAGAAGTTTGATACTTTTTACGATGCTCTACCGACATTATACCTTCAAAAAACTGTCCTCCAACCCAAAGGGCAGTTTTTACTCGATTTTTTTGTGAAAAAAATCGTGTGAAAGAATCGGGAAAATCACCTCACGCTACCCTCACAGTCTCGAGATTTTTCGGCACCTGGGTCTTGATGTGATGTTTGTTATAAATCGCACTCGCAAGACTCAGGCAGTTCCTCTCATCACCATGCTCGGTCATCACCAGTTCCGGTTTCGGACGCATATTCTTGATGTATTTTACCAGTTGGTTCCGGTCCGAGTGTCCTGAAAACCCATCGACCGTGCAAACCTCGAGTTTGATCTTGAGCAACTCGGACACACCTCTCCTTGTTATCGGGATCTCAGTCCGCCCTTTCTGAATACGCTGTCCCACAGTCCCCTCTGCCTGGTAACCGACAAATATCAAGGTGCTCTTCTCGTCAGGTGCAAATGCCTTGAGATACTCCATGATCGGACCGCCGTTCATCATTCCTGAGGTTGAGATTATAATCGCGGGATCGATATTGTTCAAAAGATCCTCCCGCATCTTCTGCGAATCCACCTTGGCAAAACAATCCGCAAGGAACGGATTCATCCCCTTGTGGAAGATCTGATTCCGCAGATCGCTGTTCAGATACTCGGGGTGTGTGGTGTGGATCGCTGTTGCCTCCCAGATCATGCCGTCTAAATATATCGGAACCTTTCCGATCCGCTTCTTCCGCATCGCCTCTTCAAGAACCAGCATCACATCCTGACTTCGCCCGACCGCAAAAGCAGGGATCAGCACCTTGCCCCCGCGCTCGATAGTCCTCTTCGCGATCTCTGTGATGTTCTTCTCTGCAACATTCCGCGGAGGCTGGAAATCATTCGGACCACCATAAGTCGCTTCCATGATCACGGTCTCCGCTCTCGGGAAATTATTGATAGCGCTGTCAAACAATCTCGTCTTTTCGTACTTGAAGTCGCCGGTGAATACCACGTTATGCAATCCATCGCCGACGTGGAAGTGAGCGACTGCCGACCCGAGGATGTGTCCTGCGTTGTGGAGCGTCAGTTTCATATCAGGCGCAATATCGGTAACGCTCCCATAATCGAGAACGATTGTGTGTTTGAGCGCTTCCCGGACCATCTCCGAGCTATACGGTATCCGCCTTCCTTCCTTGTTCGCGACATCAATGTAATCGATCTGCAGAAGCGCCATCAGATCGCGGGAGGGTGGTGTGGCATACACAGGGCCGCGGTACCCGTACTTAAACAAGAGCGGCACAAGTCCACAGTGGTCGAGATGTGCGTGGGTCACCACCACACCGTCGAGGTGGGTGATGGGGGAGACTTCAGGAATGTATAGGTATGGTGTGCCGCCGCCGTTGTCATCAGCACCCACATTGATACCACAATCAACCAGCACTCTCGTTTCCGGAGTTGACAGCAAGAAGCAACTCCGCCCAACCTCCCTACAACCCCCTAGCGCAGTTACGCGTATCCAGTTATCAGGAGATGTGATGCTACGATGAATCTTCTCCCCCAATTCTCGCAGGATCTGTTTGCGCTCGTCAAGACTCTCGCGCAGCACATGCCTGACATTCTTTATCGTCGACGACTCGATTGGGGGAGTGCGTACTACCTTCGGCGTCCAACCGACGTATCTTGTAATCTCACGAAGCATTGACCCGTGCTGTCCTATAACTAGCCCGGGCTTCTCTGCCTCGATCATAACCTCTCCGGTATCGCTATCAAAGCAGTAGTCTGTGATGCCAGCATCCGATGGCGCTATCTTCTTGATTGCAGTGATTGCATCAGCAGGATCGTACAGTACGCTCTTGTCAGGGCGTATCACGATCCGCTTTCGCACATCCTTCGCGATCGATCGCACGATCTCGCCGTTATCTGCTAGTTTTCGCGGCTCTTTTGTATATATCACCAGTTCGGGACCCTCGAACTCTACGTCCGAGATTGTAACTCCAACTGGAAGATTCTTCCGTATTTGCTGCCTTAATTCAGACAGTGTCTCATCTATGCCCATTAATTCCCCAGTTCATCGATTTTCTTCTCGATATCGTCCTCAGGCATCCGGACATACCGGTCTTTTGTGATAACTATCACATCGATCCCGTCCCCTGATGCCGAGTCTCGTTTCATAACGTTGTGTAGCGCACGCACAGCGAGATCGGTACCCTCATCGGTGGTAATGTCTTCCCTGTACCGATCCTCAAGTATGCCATAAGCAATCGGAGATCCTGATCCGGTGGACACTGCTTTTCGCTCCTCAAGCCTTCCTCCAAGCGCGTCCAGTGAGTAGATGCATGGGCCGGTCTTGTCCATGCCTCCAAGCAGGAGCTGAACATAAAACGGCATCATCCGCTGTGCTCCAAGTACGGTTGATAGCAGGTTTGCCATCGCCTTGATCGTCATCGGCTCACACGTCCGCATCCTGTGTAGACTCGATTCCACAGCGATGATGCGTACAAGCCGCTGGGCATCGCCGACAGCGCCTGCCGTAGTCATGCCGACTGTATCATCAATCTTGTATATCTTCTGTGCATCCTTGCTCGCGATGAGATATCCCATCGTTGCTCTCTGCTCACTTGCGAGAACGACGCCGTCCTTGCAAACTAATCCAATCGTGGTCGTACCTTTTAGTATATTATCTTCCATTAGAAGCACCTCATAAACGAAAAAACAAGTTTCCCAATGAATTGCTCAATCAATAGTGTGATACGTCCGGTATATAAGGCTTTCCATGAAGTCAGTAGTTCCGAATACCCCGACTTCCGAATACATTTATATTCTATAAAACATAGTCGCCTCACCCAACAAATGAGGGGCGGACGACTATGCTAGTAAAACAATCAGACCTCAGAGGTATGCTCATAAATAGACTTGTTGCTAAATAATTTGGAAAAGCCATAAGAACGGAGATCTGCGAAAAGAAGCAGTATGCGAGGAGGAATAGACACGTAGAAGGCTGCATTTTATATCACAACATGTCTAATATACTTGTTGCGGAATAACTTGGAAAAGCCCGGAGAATGGATATTCGTGAAAAGGAGCAATATGCGCAGAGTAATGGACGCCTTAGAAGGCAGCATTTCATA
>DAOUXE010000123.1 GCA_030666765.1 Methanosarcinales archaeon | reverse complement strand
TCTTCGTGACATGGCAGGCATCACCGGTGTCCGGACGAGCGGAGATAAGATACAACTGTATACGGATGATCCGGACAGGACGATACGCGGTCTGGTGGAGTATTCCAGCTCGAACAATCTGGAGATTGTGACACTGAACACACTGACGCCGACGCTCGAGGATGTCTTTGTGAAACTGACTGAGGGGGCATAAAATGATAGATCAGATGAGACGTGCGTACGCTATTGCAAAGAAGGATGTTAGGATCTACTACCTGAAGGGGGCAGTGATTATATTCGGTGTCCTCTCTCCAGCATTTCTCTTTCTGGCGTTTATGATAGGGCGAGACCTTCCTCTCGATTTTCTCCTCGCCGGGCTTCTTGGTATGACGATATTCTTTACCTCAACGTCAGTCGCCCCCGTGATCGTGCCGACCGAGACCCAGACCAGGAACTTGGAAAGACTTGCAGCAGCCCCGATCTCCATCACAACGATTCTTTTTGGGGATGTGCTGGCATCCGTCCTCTTCGGAGTCGTGATCTCTCTTGTCCCGATACTGCTTGGGATGGCGCTTGGGGTCACGATTGTGCATCCGTTCATCCTTGCTCTGAGCATCGTGCTGGCTGCATTCTGCTTCTCTGCAATGGGGCTTATATTCTCGTCCGCACCGACCAGCATGACATCTACAGTGATGATGCTGTCCATGATGGTGAAATTCCCGCTGGTCTTCATAAGCGGCATATTCATCCCGGTGCAGGAACTGCCATCGTGGGGGCAGGCGCTGGCATCGCTATCGCCACTGACATATATAACCGACCTGTGCAGGTACGCATTCCAGGGTGCTTGCCACTATCCGGTTTCTGTGGATATCGGAGCGCTTCTGGTGTTTCTGGCAGCATTCATGGTGATTGCGATAAAACTTCATGAGAGGAGTCTTCCGAAGCGGTTGTGAATATTTGCGGGTTTTCTGTGAATCTCCTGACATGCCCTCTTTCAGTAGCAGCTATTCATATATGCCCACAGCCATATACACACACAGCCCAAGCCCGCGCTGTGAAGAGATGATGTAGATGTTTACGAAACGGAAAAGAAACAGTCCCACGCTTGTATGTGTTTACAATCACAGCGGGAATTGCTGACCTGCCAAGACTTTTATAGATTTTAGAGGGGAGTTCGCCAGTCTGGTGCTCCGATCGGCCATGGCAGCCATACGCTCGTGTTATAGGTCACCATGGTATACATCTGGCTGTTCTCCCGGTTAGTCTCATATAAGTGCACACCGATTTTTGAGTGGCGGTTGCCCGTGTGCGCATCCCTGCACCGGAGTTCGCAGAGTCAGCCGCTTTGCCCAAACATGATGCGCTCGCACTGCTTGAGATCCTGAACCGTGTTCACATTAAGCGCAACTTCGATCTCGGGGAGAATCAGGTTATAATCGGGTTGTTCCTCCTCGATCAGACTGCCATCGAGGATGTTAACGCCGCACGGGACGATCAACACATCGTTGCGATTGAATACAGCAGTCGGGTGCTGGCCAAGTTCCGTACAGACGGAAAGCGGCGTGTGAACAGAGAGCGCGGGTTCGCAGCGCTTGTTATAGATCGAAACAATCCTATCGATCAGATCAGGGGTTACAAGCGGGAGATCAGACATGACAACGAGTACCGGCACCCGAATTCCCGCCGCTTTTATCCCGTGAACCATGTCGCCGACATAACCGAGACCAGGTGCTGGAATGACCTCGACATCCCCGTGCGCCCTAAGATATTCCTGTGTCTGCGGAACGCTTGGGGAGGTCACGACGAAGATGCGGCATATCGATCTGCTGCGCCTGAGCGTATCGATCATGTACATGATAAGTGGTCTTCCGCAAAGCTTGACCATCGGCTTTTCACCGGTCCAGTCTCCTGTGAAGAACCTGCTCCCGACCCCACCAGCCATCACTACCGCATCCATCTCGCAAATCACCTTCCGCACCCGCGCTCTTTGCACTCGTTAACGCCTCCGGCGTCGATGCGGATGTTTGAAGTACTTGACACCGCATTAAAGAGATCGAGATGGTATTTCACCATGCAACTGTGTTCGACCTGGGTCGTCACCACATAAGCCTCCTCAAGAAGCATTCCGATGGCGATCGTGCCGTGCCCGCGTATGATCGTGCCTTTGTGCTCGCGCAAAGATGAGGCGGCATTCTCTGCAAGTTCCAAGGTTCCGATGCCGCCGGTAACGATCGGGATCTCGTGCAGGAAGTATAGTCCCTCGCTATCGGCCGGCACGACCTGTGAATCCTCGATTAGGGACTCGATCACCGAAAAAGGGCAGTGCGCATGGATGATTGCAAGCGCTGACGTATTCTTGTAGATGGCGCGATGCACGATCGCCTCTGATGATGCGATCAGATCCATGCTTGAGGTCCCCTCGATACTGACCTTCACAACAGAATCCCGGTCGATCTCGTCCAGTGCGGATCCACTTCTCGTGATCAGCATCCCATCCCCAGTGCGGACGCTGATATTGCCAAAATGCGACTCAACAAGGCCGTATTCTACAAGTTTTTTTCCGAATCGTGAAATCTCTTGCCATATAGTGCTCATATCAATTGTCGTTTATCTACCCCTATCGATCTTTAGTATTTTCCCCAGCTGGAAATTGTCGATGACACACAACTTAAGTAGAATCTACATCATAACAAGACGTGAACCATGATGAGTATCACTGATGTACTGCGGCGTGTCGAGGAGGCATCTGCCGAGAACGTGGTTGCCGAGCATCGCGAGCAGATCCACAAGAGCAAGTTGAACACATTCATAACAGTAGCGGAAGATCAATCACTCAGACGTGCCCGCGCTCTTGATTCAGGAGAATTAAAATCAGGCGGCAGACTCGCAGGCGTCCCGATAGCAATCAAGGACAACATGTCGACGACTGGCATCCGGACGACCTGCGCATCCCACATCCTCGATGGCTACATACCTCCATACGACGCAACCGTCGTTAAACGTCTGTACGCCGAAGGCGCAATCGTAATCGGGAAAGCGAATATGGATGAGTTTGCGATGGGCACATCCACAGAGTCCAGCTACTACGGACCGACCAAAAATCCGCACAATCCCGACTGTGTTCCGGGTGGCTCCTCAGGTGGGAGTGCTGCCACTGTTGCAGCAGGAGAGGTGGCAATTTCGCTTGGTTCTGACACAGGCGGATCTGTCAGGTGTCCTGCGTCCTTCTGCGGCGTTGTCGGGTTAAAGCCAACTTATGGCGCGGTATCCAGATACGGGCTTGTCTCGTATGCAAACTCGCTCGAACAGATCGGACCTATCGCATCTACCGTTGCGGACGTTGCACTCCTTTACTCGATCATCGCTGGACACGATCCAAAGGATTCGACGTCGGTAGAGGTTGATACCGAGATCAGCATCGATCGCGACGTCGAGGGGCTTACGATCGGCGTTCCCGCTCAGTACTTTGGCGAGGGAATCGATCCCGCGGTAAAAAGCGCAATCTGGGATGGGATACATCATCTTGAGGACGAAGGCGCAACATACAGCGAGGTCGATATGCCGCATACCGATTATGCGCTTGCCGCTTACTACATCATCGCAATGAGCGAGGCATCCTCGAATCTGGCGAGGTTCGACGGCATGAGATACGGTCTGCGCGCTGAGGATAAGGACTGGAGCACCACATTCTCAGAGGTTCGTGCGCTCGGGTTCGGAGAGGAGGTCAAGCGGAGGATCATTCTTGGCACGTTCTCGCTGTCGACCGGATATCACGACAAATACTACTTAAAAGCACTTCAAGTGCGGACACTCGTCAAACAGGACTTCGATCTGGCGTTTGCGGACGTTGATGTCCTGATTGCGCCGACGATGCCGATGCCTGCGTTTCGGATTGGGGAACTCGTGGACCCTCTCTCGCAGTATCTTGCCGATGTGAACACCGTTCCGATCAACCTCGCAGGCGTGCCATCGGTGTCGGTGCCATGCGGGAGCACACAGGAACTACCGATCGGGATGCAGATCATTGGGCGGTACTTCGACGAGCCGAGGATTCTTGGAGTGGCAGCGGCTGTGGAGCGGTCATCGCAGTATTCATAACGTAGCTGTTCCGCGTAATTGAGCACTTTTAGGGCGATCAGAAAGTCTCTCGCACAACAAACCCTCCCTCACTCACATTTGTGATGATCGCACGCCCCCCGGCATCGTTGATCACGGAAGCAACCGCGTCAGCACCACCGACGCCACCAACATCACCCAAACCGCGGACGAGCGCAACAATGCACCCACCGCCGCCAGCGCCTGTGCTCTTTCGTCCATGCTCCTGCACCTCTGGCGGTATGCATCAGCGCGCTGATCTCGCTGGAAAAAGCTATTCGACTAAAACATGGGCTGCTTAAATGGCACACCCATCTCCAAAATATGATCGAGGTGGTACGCCCTGATCCCTAATTTTCGCGGAGGGCGAGGTGCTTGACGTGACCGCGGAGGTGGGTGAAGAGACATGGAAGACGAGTCTTGATCTTGTGAAGGATTATCCGGATCACCTGATGCGGTGTTTTAGGTCGGACGCAAGCCAGAAGACGTTATTTGATTTTGATGCGCTGTCGCCCAGCCCACCACTTGCCACGCCACCCCCTCCGTCGCTCACGATGTCGGCACATCATCCGGTTCTTGGCTGCGATCTCGGAAAAGGTGGGTGGACGGGTTCTTGCGGACACGCGTATGAACTCCAAACCTGTGAGCTACGAGAAACTCCTCTCGCTTGCGGGGATGGAGCATGCGAAGATCCGGGCACTTGCGCTTGTTTCGTACCTTGTCTTCGGAGCAGAACCGAGCTGGCATGATCCCGCGACATACTCGTTTGCGCATGGCGGCAAGGATGGGTATCCGTATCCGGTGGACCGGGGTACGTACGATCAGACGATCGAGGGTGCGGAGATCGGGCGCGAGGAGAGGTACCGGCAATACGGCGGCTGGGGGAGTTTGTTTGATTGGGTGGAGGCGGTCTGGTTGTCGCCAGCAATTCCCATTTTGAACGAATGAGTTGTCCTTCTATCCCATAACCTCTGCCGGCGTCCTGACAGGTATATTTATGTTATAATCAGATGGGTTCCAGGCGACAAAAATATGGCCATAATGCTCCGCGTATGCACCAATTATGAAATCAGGAAGTATGCGTTTAAATACCCTTTTCCTATTTTTTAGCAAGTGTTCTGCATAAAGTTCACCAGCACGCCTTGCTATTCCCGGCGATGAATA
>DAOUXE010000048.1 GCA_030666765.1 Methanosarcinales archaeon | reverse complement strand
GAAAAGGATTATCCTGATACACTTGTCATAATGCCGAAGAAGAAGCCGAAAGGGAAAGAATTAACCGATGATGTGAAGGCGTGGAACCGGATTGTCAGTGGTTTCAGAGTCCTCGTGGAGCACACTATCGGCGGGGTTAAACGATTCGGGATAGTTTCTGACAAGTTTCGCAACAAAAAAGATGGGTTTGATGACAAAGTTATGGGTGATATCGTGTGGGTTGTGGAATTATCACCTGAAATTCTGCTAAATTGAGGGTGCTGTACGGGAAGATGGAGTGCATGGTTCTTGCGGAGGTGTTGTTTCGCAACATGTCTAATAACCAACATCAATCCAAGCTATCTCGAGCTAATACCTCTCCTGGACCGAATCAAAGACCGAATACCTGAGGAAAAAATATTAAAAATCGTTTCCGATGAAGATTATGCAATTATAGGGGCAGTAAGCACTGTTTTCCCGGATGTTATCCATTCGTTCGAGTCTTTTTATTATATTCCGGAAACGTCTGATTGTCTTACGCAACCACAACTACCAGAATGGATAACTATCGATCTGAAAAGTTGTTTACACAGATAATCTGTGTCCATCTGCGTTAATCTGTGGCTGATACTGTTTTAGCCACAGATTAACACTGATTACACTGATTACATCCATTTAATTATATTTGCATTTGCCGGGTTGGCATCATGTTTTCAACCGACCGGAACAAATTAAAAAGTCTCATTCGTTCTGCGTGCTTCACCAATTGAAAAATCTCACCAAGAAATACCTTGATGAGTTCGGAAGCATTGAGAACGTCCCTTCTAACGATCTGGAATTATATGAACTCACGCAAGAGTTGATACTTGCCGAAACATCCATCCATTTATCGATATCTTATCAGGGAATTTTGAAATTGGCTTCGAGTGCGGAACTGTCGCGAGCGTCACAAAAGGCAATCACTTATGCTAAAGAGATTTACAGGAAGAATCGGTTGTTGCTGGAGAAAGGATTCACTCCGGAGACTAATAATGTGATGGAACAGCTATTTTCAGTGATAGACAACTTTGTTGATCAAGCCAGATCTTTTAAAGCTACATTCAGTACAGTTAACTTATTTTACAACCTATTCGTCTCGATGAACAGACGATGCTTCAATACAGGCGACTGGAAAGGCTTTTCTCCAATAAATCGAGCTAAAATGAAATATGGTTAGTAGTTAACTTTGAAATAACTGATGATAACTCTTAGCGGTAGCTGTCTACATTTTATCGGGATTTGGGTCAGTTTATGAATTTTGGTTATTGTTTTATGTTCTTTGAGGAGAATGCCTGAGACATTTGTCCCATGCATGACTCGTTTCGGTCATTTTCAGACTCAACCGGGAAAAATTAAAAAGTCTCGAAAAACATGACACCAACCCGGAAAATACAAATACGATTAGATAGGTGTAATCAGTGAAATAGGTGTTAATCTGTGGATAAAAGTTTTATTTGCAACTGATTAACCCGTATTACGTAGATTAATGGTGTAAATTACTTTTCAAATCGATAGTACTCCATTCTGGCAGTTGTGGTTGCGTAAGACAATTCGACGTTCCCAGAAAATAAAAAAAAGACTCCATAGTTTCATACTTGTGGGTGAGCCGGGGAGTCATAGGGCTTGCTCAGAGATCCGGTAGAAGATTCTTGGGGTACAGGCGGATTATGATTTAGTGGATAGATTACCCATCACACTGGCGCGAGATCATCGTCATCAGTAGCGCTTTTTGCGCGTGCAACCGATTCTCCGCCTGATCCAGTACGACCGAATGCTCGCCGTCCAGCACCTTCGCAGAGATTTCCTGACCGCGATGCGCTGGCAGGCAGTGGAGCACGATACAATCTGACTTTGCGTGGCTCAAAAGATCGCTGTTGATCTGGAAACCGGAAAAATCCCGGAGACGCTTCTCTTCTTCCCCCTCATCCCCCATCGATACCCAGACATCGGTGTAGAGGACATCAGCGCCGGATGCCGCCTCGACCGGGTCGTTTGTGATCAAGACCTTGCTTCCAAGTTCGTTAGCACGAGCCACAACCCTCGCATCCGGCTCGTATCCGGCAGGGCACGCTACCGCGAGGTTCATGCCGGTTATTGCGCTTCCAAGTATCAGTGAGTTGCAGACGTTGTTCCCGTCCCCGATCCATGCAATACGCAAGCCCTCCAAATCCCCTTTGCGTTCCCGGATGGTCAGCAGATCCGCAAGCAACTGACATGGATGCTCCATATCGGAGAGCGCATTGATCACAGGGATATCTGCGCATCTTGCAAGTTCGCGCACAGTCTCGTGGCTATAAACCCGCGCCGTGATCGCATGGACGTATCTGGAGAGTACACCTGCAGTATCGCAGATCGTCTCGCTCCGTCCGAGCTGGAGATCCGCGTAATTCAGGTAGAGCGCATGCCCTCCGAGTTCGGTCATCGCGACCTCAAAGGAAACCCTCGTGCGTGTGGACGGTTTTTCAAATATCATGGCAAGACTCATGCCTTTGAGCGCATCCATGTATGACTCACGCCCCTCTTTCATCAGGGCAGCCAGATTGAGGATATCATATATCTCTTCACACTTTAGGTCTGATGCGGAGATGAGGTTCGTCACGTGTGTCATGCAGTTGTAACCTCGCAGCCATTCTCGGTGACGATCACAGTATGCTCTGCCTGGGACACGAGCGCACCAGTAACCTCCCGCAAGATAGGGTACGGTTGGATAAGTCCCGCTTTTGTCAGTTGCCTGAATGTGAGATCGATCTTCTCTCCGGAAAACCATCTTCTCGCAAACGGTAGGTTTTTATACCCCATCATCTCCTTCAGCAGCGTCCTTGCTCTTGGAATGCGCGGAAGTTGTGGGTTTTCTGTCGCAACATGGTAAATCTCCCATCTCGTTGCATCCCTGACTTTTCCTTCTCCCTCGGTCGCGAACGGCTCGATTGCTACCACCTGCCCATCGTAAAGCACGGTTCCGGTGCGTACATGTACGTTCGGGATGCTTGGTGGGGTATGCGCCTCATATTGTGCAAGTCCGTGTCCTGTGAGGTTTGAGATCGGCCTGTATCCGAACTCACCGATCGCCTCCTCGATTGCCGCCCCGATCTCCTTCGTATCGATCCCGGCGTGGATCATGCCGATTGCGCTCTTTAGCGCTGCCCTCGACGCGTCCACGAGTTCGGGATGGTCTGAAAGATCAACAGTCATGGCAGAATCCGCGATATATCCATCGACGTGGACTCCGATGTCGAGTTTTACCATATCCTCTCCGAATACTGCGGTATCGTCTGTGCCGGGTGTGTAGTGCGCAGCATCCTCGTTTAACGAAAGGTTGCACGGGAATGCTGGCTGTCCGCCAAGATCGCGTGTCAGATTCTCTGCAAAGATCGCGGTCTCAAGGATGCTCGTTCCGACTGTTATTCTCTTCGCGGTCTGCTCCCGCACCTCTGCAAGGATCTTTCCAGCCTGCTGATACTTCCCGATCTCTTCAGATGTGTAATATGTGTTCATGGTACCCCTAAAAAATAAGGCCGTCCCGCAACGACTGATGCGCCGGACGGCAAGCGTTCAAACCGGAATTTCAGTCCAGTTTGAGTATATCAAGTGCTCTGCTAATGTCTTCTGCTTTAACCGTCTTTCTGCCCGCGTGTTTCGTCTCGATGATGGCTTCCTTGGCGATTTTCATCCCGATCGCCTCGAGTTCCTCGGTCAAAGCACTGCGTGCCGATTCGCTAACCCTGATGTCGCCTTCGGATGCAGCCCGTATAAGTCGCTCAACTGGAGCCAATGGTAGTATTTTCTTTGCCATTTGTTCTTACCTCCTTTTGTAGTATGGTTCCGTCCGCAATCGAACGGTGTATGTTCGGTTTCATTCACCGACACCAAGCATAGAATTATGCACAGAATAGAACCCTATTCTATGACCATATCCATACATGGTATTGCTATGAACTTACTTTCTGAAATAAGTCCTATATATACTTTTTGATCCGCATCTGTGCAACATTGAAAAATATCTTTGAGAAATTCAATTTATGATCTCCTGACATGATGAATCATGCCATAAAGAAATTCATTGAAAAGGTTCATAGAAACGATCATAAGATATTGGAACGAAGGGGAATTGAACATGATAACCATAACAGGGTTGAAACTGAGGAACCCAACGATCCTCGCCGCCAGAATCCTCGGCAGTACTGGCGCATTGCTCCTGTGAGTTGCAGGCAGCGGCGCAGGCGCGGTCGTCACAAAACCGATCGGATGCGCGCCCAATTCCGGGCATCCGAACCCGAGCATGGTAAAAACCGAATGTGGTTTCCTTAACGCGCTCGGTCTGCCGAATCCGGGGTATCAACAATACCGCGAAGAGCTGGTGACAGCAAAGAAAGGCAGAGTTCCTGTGATTGCGAGTGTCTTTGGCGGAAATGCATCCGAATTCGTCGAGGTTGCGCGCGGATTATGCGATCTTGCGGATGGGGTCGAACTGAACCTCAGCTGCCCGCACGCAGTCAGATACGGCGCTTCCATCGGCATCGACCCGTCCATCATCAGAGAGATCACATCATCGGTCAAGGACGCGGTTAGCATCCCGGTATGGGCGAAACTGACGCCGAATGTCACAGATATTACATAGATCGGGCTTGCCGCTCAGGAAGGAGGTGCTGATGCCGTTGTTGCCATCAATACCGTGTGCGCAATGACTATCGACATCGAATCGGGATTTCCAATCCTTGGCAATCGTTTCGGCGGACTTTCAGGGACTTCGATCAAACCGATTGCCGTGAAATGTGTCTATGACCTGTATGTTGCACTCGACATACCAATAATCGGGGTCGGCAGGATCTCCACATGGCAGGATGCGGTTGAGATGATGATGGCTGGAGCAAGCGCTGTGCAGGTTGGGTCTGCGATATGTGGAGGAATCTGAAGTCTTTTCGGAGATTGCGGACGGGGTCAGGGATCACTGCCAGGTGCACGGGCACAAGGTCACGGATATCTGCGGGATCGCACATGAGCTGTAGTATCGGTAGACGATGTCACCATATTAAGAAAACAATCCAACATAATTAATAAAGTATATATACTTAGTATCTTATTATGTTAGCATAAAGACCCCCCGTCGTAAAAGGGATTTCCGTCGTGCTTCAATTGACCAAAAACACGAGATATACCATTAAACGAATCGCTTATGCGCGTGAATGTGGTTGGGTAGAAGATGCTCGGGTACTATATGGTAGGAATCACAAGACAAGATTTCTGTGTTGATCTCGTGTAATCTCGTGGTTTTATATGTGGACATCCCCAAAATACTCGAGTAAGTACGTTTGGGCAAAGATGGTATGGGGATGCTAAGTGCACAGGCGGATCTCATGGATGCTTAACCGAACCTATATAAATTCGTGTCATTCATTGTCATTCGCGATCTCTTGGTGCTAATCTTATCATAAAGCACGCGTTTGGGAATGGCACAAATCGAGTAAACCACTGGATTTTCAGACCTTGTCATCCGGGCGCAGTGAACCGTGTGGCCGTTAAACGACGGCGTAAACCATATTCGTTACTTACTAAACCACGAGAAGAAGCTCGCAACGAATTATGTGGGGATGGGGCATCTGCTTAAAGCAGTGGCATTAACAACACAGAGGTCATTACAGAAATTGAACAAGACAGTAGGAGATTACAACAATGAAGTCCACCACATCGCCGACACAACATATATATTGCGCTTGCATCGAAAATAGTCCGGATTTGCCGACACGATGATTTGATAACAATGTCTGACATCACATTAATCTGGGACTGCGAACTGCTCTTCGAGAAACTCTTTGTCGAGCACGGGTTATCCTACCAGCGCACCCCGTCAAGCGCGATCGGAACCCCGTTCCTGCCCAGGTCCAGGGTCATGATCGTCCCGACAGGATTTGCAAATCCTCAGTACACCAAAGTATTGCGCGGCATCGAGGCAAACAAGAGTTTCTTCGACGGTTTCGTGAAAAAAGGTGGCGTGCTCGTCGTATATGGCGCGCTGGTTCCTGAGTACACGTACCGGTGGCTTCCATTCATGCTGAAATACCGGGAGAAGTATGGTGCAGTTGATATCGAGGCGGTAGAATATCATGATAAGGGTTATGAGTGCTCGTACATCTTCGATGGCGACCGTGCCGAGTGTGACGGATACTTTGTAGAGACCGACGGAGATACTATCCTGACCGGCGATGGAATGCCGATTCTGGTTGCAAAAGAGCATGGAGACGGCATAATCGTTGCAACCACGATACACGAGTTTCCCACAGGAGAGTTTCTAAAATGGGCAGTAGCATACAAATAAACGAGGCAGATGTGAAAGATACAGACGCAGGCGCGGACGGGTGCGCGATCTGGATCACAGGGCTTCCCGGAAGTGGAAAGACCACGATTGCTGAGAAGGTGGCAGAATCTCTCGGTGCAAAGCACCTCCAGCTGGATCGGGTGCGGAAGGTCATAACACCTGATCCCGACTACAGCGATAAGGAGCGTGGAATCGTGTATGCGTCGCTTGCGTACATGGCGTACCTGCTCGTGGACTCGAGGGTCCAGGTGGTCATCGACGCGACAGCGAACAGACGCGAGTACCGCGATCTTGCACGAAAACTGATCCCGCGATTTGTCGAGGTGTATGTCGAGTGCCCGATCGAGGTGTGCATGGAGCGGGAGCGGGAGCGGGACACAGGATATGCGCCAGCCAGAATCTATGCGGGCGCGGGAAAAGGCGGAACCGTGCCCGGGGTGGATGTCGAGTACGAGGTGCCGCTGCACCCGGAGGTTGTGGTGCGAAGCGATCTTATGGATGCGGACGGGTGCGCGGATCAGATCGTTAGGTATGTCAGGGAACGCAAGTCAGTGCCATAGACTCACCCCGGATGCCGGTGATGTGATATTCGTTTTTCGGGATTTCACGGGTGTAAAGGGTCTCCACTTCCCGGTGTTGCCTTACGCCCTACGCTCACAAGCATACTACTGATAGAACCGATGGCGCCTGCGTCCCCCTCATATCGTTGCGATGCTGACAGCAATTCCCGTTGTATCTATAAACGCATGCGGACGAAGGGTTGATTCTTCATACTTTCGTAAACATTTACGTACAATGTTGAGACACAAAAAGGATAATTCCAAGTAATGTTTAGTAAATTTGGAACTTAAAGGAAGG
>DAOUXE010000116.1 GCA_030666765.1 Methanosarcinales archaeon | reverse complement strand
GAGTACCCTCACGACGGGGGATACTGTTTGTTTTTTTATATATTAATCAACACCATTCGCTATGTTGCGCTTTTGCACATCCTCCGTACCCGCCGCACTATCCACAAACAGCCCCTCTCCAGCGATGACCAAAATTGGCACGCGCTCACGGATCGCCGGAACAATCCCGCCGCGGTTTCGAATCTTTTCCACCGCCGTGATATGTGGCTGCTTACTCTTGTAACTCTCCTTTTTCTTGGTATACCTTCTGGTAAGGATCAGATCTTCCACAAGATCCCAATCCTTGCTCACATCGAGATTCCTGACCCGATCCACGATTCCACGAACATATTCTACCGCATCATCGACTCTTCCTTCTTTCAAGACCAGTTCAAGGACTCGGTTTAGGGTATTTGATGTCAGACCGCACCAGTCACGCCTGACCGTCTCCATCCCTTTGACCTTGATCGAATCCTTCCATCCGTCATCGGTTTTTTCGAAAGCCCATAGTGCATACCTCTTCTTTGCTATGAATATCGCCCTGTGAACGATCGATTCAAATTCAAGTTCCATCGGATCTGGCAATTCATCAGAGACCATGCCGGCAACCGTTTTTCCGATCGATTCCGCATCGTCAAGCGATACCTCACTGTTCTCGTTCTCGTCATCGCCCCCACCCCATCTCCTGCTCTCGTGCGCCGGCATGATCTTGACGAAGACGCTGTCCGTGTCCCCGTATACCACGGATAGCGAAAACTCCTTCCCGTCAGGGAGGCGTATCGTTCCGATCGACTCATCGATCAGTTCCTTCGTGTCGGTGATGTTCTTGCGCCCGAAACTGGTCACCGCGTTTGCCAGGACGAGACTGTACAGACGGGCTCTTGCATACCCGGAGTATCCATAAAAACTGTTTAACAGAATCTTGAGTGCATTTTGGGTCGCATCCAGCACCCTGTGCTCTTCTTCGCCCGCGGATCGCATCTTCTTCTTCGTCTCGGTCCGCCGGTCCAGAAGGTTTTCGAGAATGCCTGGAACGATGCCTTTGTAGACCTTAGCAGGGACGAATTCGCCTCCGGATGGAGACCGGATGAGATCTAAATCCTGAACCGGTTCGGATTCGGATTCGGATTCGGACCCGAGCAATCCGGTGCCCCCTTCTCCGGTTATGACGGTGCTGTAACAGAGATTGTGCGCCATCATGATCGTCGGATACAGCGATTTGTAATCGAGAACTACGACGTCCTTTAGAAGCCCGCGCGCCGGTTCGAGCACTGCGCCACCTTTCAATTCTTCTGAATCACTGTGCCGTTTGCTTGTGAGATCCTGTTCAGGTCTCGGCGGGATCACACGGTCCCTCTTCTTAAATTCCCGAAACATCAGGTTCTCGACCATCGAACTCTGCCCGCCGTCCAGCACATCCTGTATCAGCGCACCGCTCACCTGCGAAAGCGCAACGTACTTGTCAAGCAGTTTCAGATCAAGGAGCAGGCGAAGCGCAAGAACCGAATCGCGGCGTGCGTATTCGATGAACTCGGCAAGTTTTTCACCATCATCGTTCCAGTACTCACCCATCTGCTGGAGCGAAACATCGAACTTCTCGATGTCAAGCAGCGTCCTTGCCACGTTCTTCAGCGTATATTGCTGGATGCTGTACGCCCTGCGGACAAGCGGCAGGACATCGGCAACGATCCTGCCGGTCACTGATACGTGCGTAACGATCCCAATCTTCCGGCAGAAGACGGCTCTGTTATCCCTGCCGATATTGGCATACAACCGCTTCCCTTGTGCCATAAGTACCTCGACACGTTTCGTTATGTATGGAAAGTCGAACTCGTTTGAGTTGTACCCGAGAATCACGTCGGGATCGTAGTCACGTACAACCTCGAAAAATCTGTTCAGAAGGTCCGCCTCATCGGTAAAATGCTCAGTACCATCGCAATCCGAATCCGCCTCTTTCCCAACGAGAACAAGCGTCTCCAGTTCCCCCTGATGTGCAGGCTCAAACGCAAGCGAGATCATGATGATCGGCGAGCGGTCAGCAGTTGGGATGCCCCCATCGACGAGACACTCGATATCGAATGCGAGGTACCGCATTGGTGCATTTCGGGTAATCTCGACGGGTGTAACCTGAGATACGACTGTCACCTCACTATCTACTTTGCCGAGGTACGCAGGCTCTGCCGACCCGGATTCATCCACTGTCCGCGCCCACCCCATGCCAAAGATACCGGCATCGATCATGAACCGATTTTTAAACATGATGTCGGTCTCGTACACCTGGTCTGCGTACTCCTGCACCTCGTCCCGGATCGTCGGCACATCCTTTGGCACGCCAACGATCACCTTCAGCATCTTTTCCGGATGCTCCTGGTAGCCGACCGGCTCATATCTCGAAACGGATTCAATTCTCTTGATTTCAGGGATCTCCATAAGCGAGTCCTTGATGGACGCGGGCCGGAGATAGAAATACGGCTCAAAATCAGGGACAAAACAGCAGACGCTTCGCCCATCCGGGTCGCGTCCGAAGAGCCTCACAACCGGCTTTCCATTATCGAGAATGTAATCGGAATCGAGGATCTGAAACTCCATTATGCGTCTCTTGATGGTGCATGGTACTTATGGTTTGCCAACGTTTCAGCAGCAGCTTGCAGGATCACGAGGGCATCGAGTGCTGTCACGCGTTTATCATTGTTCATGTCCGCATCGCCGCACCATTCTCCGGTAACAGCCAGATCAAGCGCGATTACCGCATCGGTTGGCATGATCTTGCCATCGCCATCAAGATCGCCGCGCATCGGATCCAGATGAATCGGTGCGCTTATCAGTATCTTTGTTCTGTTGCTGAAGAGAATTTTTCCATCTGCAGAGTAGTGAGTGACGTTTACAAGGCTTACTTCGAAAGCAGAGTCTGCAAGCCAGCTTATGTTGTGCAGTGTGCCGGTTACAATTGGGTTACCCTGGTCCGGCATCGAAAAACTCTCGTTAATCATTACAACCACACTATCCATTGTGCCGTTTATGTTCAAGTCTAACCATGCATCACTAGTATCACCATACCGACCGATTCTCCTGCACACAAGCGTACACCCGTTCCCAAGACGCCATATCCTGACCTTGTCCCCGATCTCCTCAAAACTAGTGGTATATATGTCTGAATCATCGCTTTTTAGAGCGTACGCGACCTTCAACTGGTGCGTCGATGGGGAGAAGACCGGAGATAATTCGTCTGACGGATTGTTCGTCAATCGTGTCTTTCCGGTCCCATCGGTATTCATCGCCCACAAATCATAATCATCGCGGTCGCCGGATCGAGAGGCGTAGATAACCCCTCCGATCGGGCTTTGTGCCGGCATGTATTCGTCTGCTGCTGAAGATGTCAGTTGTCTTCTATTCGAGCCGTCGATATCCATCGACCACAGGTCATTGTTGCCAGATTCGTCAGATACATACACGATCTTTGAGTAGACTGCTGCGGGATGGGTCTCGTTTGACAAGGAGTCTGTTAACCGCATCACTCCGGTTCCGTCGGTATTCATGATCCATAGATCGAAGTTTCCGGATCGGTTGGATGCGAATACGATCTTTGGTTGTGAGAGCAAAGAACCCCAACCGGGGGGATAAGTGCCACCGCCGCCGCCACCGCCGCCAGGGCCGCCAGGGCCGCCAGGACCGGTATTTACATAAAACACCCAGTTCATAGAGTCGTTGATTCCACAAGTACTGTTTACGGAGACTGTGGCGTTGTGCGTACCATTCAGAAGCGGTTCAACCGGCGTATAACTGATATATGACTCTGTAATCGTTGCATCCGATGTCACATTCACACAATCGACATAGATCGTCACCGATTCAATATCGCCATAACCGACCGAGATGTTTGCACTGATGGTCGGTCTGTCGTCGCATACCCATTGAGGTTCGTTGTTTGTGATATAGGTGATCGTGAAATGTCGCAATCCGTAACCGACTGTATACCAATCACTCTTCACCTCTACTGTGAAATTATGACCTCCGCAGTCCAGTGGTTCAGTCGGGACATAACATACATTGGAGTCTGTAATGTTTGTGTGGGGGTTCGAGGTTACATCGATCAGGTCCACTGACAGGTTCACTGTGGATATGTTGCCATAAGAGCACGAGAAATTGGCACTGATCGCTGGCATATTGTTGTCTATGGTGCCGGAGGGTTGCATATCAAAAATCCAGGGTACCGGAACATGGACCAGTGCAGGGTCAATATCATAGCCGTCACCAGACAATTCACTTCTGTTTGTACCGTCCGCATCCATGATCCTGATGCTGCCGCCTCCTGATTGTGAAACATATATGACTTTACCATGCCAGATGAACGATGGGAACTCATCTGCCGTATCATTGGTGATCCTGGTCTTGTTTGCGCCATCCGCATCTATCTTCCGGATATCAAAGTTACCGGACTCGTTCGAGGCGTAGAACAACGTGCTCCCGTCCGCATCCCCGACCGGAGCGCATTCCCATGCCGTGCCGTTCACAAGTGTAGTTGTGTCGATGGTGGCGATTCCGGATGCTGCGGATATGCCGGTAGCTAGCACCAGCACTGCTAAAATTTTAGATAGGTTACCTGCATTCGTGCGAAGTCGCTTATTTTGTGTTACAGTGCTAGTCCATCCCATAATATTCACCAATATGATACTATCGTGCCTCTAGTCATATAAGTGATCCGACCACATATTTTAAAACGTGGACATTCCGGTAACATTAGACACTTCTCAGGTAATCTGCATACAGCCGATAAAAGATGTAAAATTCGTATCCCCTCCAAATCAGAGGGTAAGAAGAAGTGGAAGTATCCTGAATCCTTGATGATGGTGTCAGTATTGTTACCTGACAAGCAATGAATCGCTATACCAATTATTTTATCACATTACCCCTTTTGATAGAATACTATATATACTATGTGGGTAAAGGTTGTCTTATGAATTTATCAGGGATCACGCAAGCATTAGAAACGATAAATATCCGCATCCCATCCAAATTAGAGGGTAAATGGGGGAATTATATACAAATCAACAACTTATTGTTACGGATTTATGCAAATGATATTTTAAATAACATAATAAGTGTTAATTTAAATCCTAAAAGTATAATAAAATACTACTAAATCGATAACAGATGATCTTTAGAAAACAAATCAGATCATCACACAAGATTTAAGTAAATTAAAGCCAGCATACCTCTTACCCTCCTTTTTGGAGTGGATACAATCCTTACTTCCTTTGTTGCTACCACTTCATACACGGGTTCTTGCCAAGCGCCTTTCAATTCGACGCTCTTCACCT
>DAOUXE010000267.1 GCA_030666765.1 Methanosarcinales archaeon | reverse complement strand
TTGTTAAGAAAGAGTGTTTGTATTCGAAATATTATTCCGAGTTTAAGGATTTCAAAAACGCCATCATCAACTGCCTGAACCAGACGGGCACTACCTACAGAGAAGAATTTGACTCTTTACTCACATTGCGGTTTCAGAGGTTTAAAAAATCTCAAGTTGTGGCGGTGTGAAGTATAACCCACTGTGAAAAATCAATGTGACGAAGATGGGTTAATATCTGATTCATCGAGACCATTTATAAGTTCCGAAAATCAATATTTACTAGCGATTCGTATGAACGTGTACCAACCCAACCACAATGACACAGACTAACACCCCCAGAGTACTCATCGCTGCTGACCGATCGTCTGCAGGAAAGACCACTGTATGCACAGGGATTATGGCTGCGCTTAGCAAGCATCAGGACGTGCAGCCGTTTAAGGTCGGTCTCGATTACATCGACCCGAGTTACCACACACTCGCATGTGGAAACCGGTGCAGGAATCTCGACGGCTACCTGATGACAGAGGACGCTGTGCTCGAGACGTTCTCATACGCACTGGACGAGGGGGATGCTGATTTAGCTATCATCGAGGGAGTTCGGGGGCTATACGAAGGATTCGAGGGCTTGAGCGATCTTGGAAGTACGGCTCAGGTAGCAAAGATCCTGAAATGTCCTGTGATCCTCTTAATCGATGCGAGGAGCATCACACGAAGCGCGGCCGCAGTGGTCATGGGCTATAAGGCGTTTGATCCGGAGGTTGATATCCGAGGCGTGATCCTCAACAAGATCGGAAGCAGGAGACACGCTGAAAAGGCGGTATCCGCTATCGAGCACTACACAGGCATCCCTGTCATCGGCACAGTTCCAAGAGACGATGCCATGGGGCTTACGATGAGGCATCTGGGCTTGGTTCCGGTGAATGAGGGCAGGCAGTCCCCTGAATTCAGGGAGCGCATCTCCAAGATAACAGAGATCGTTTCCGAAAACATCGATCTTGAGCGGCTAACCGATATCGCAGAGACTGCCGCGCCGCTGGAGGTCGGAGAACCTTCTATATATGCAAGAGGTGATGCCAGCGGCAGGACAAAGATTCGGATTGGTGTTGCACTTGACGAGGCGTTTAATTTTTATTATGCGGATAACATCGATCTTCTGAGGTTACATGGCGCAGATATCATCTATTTCAGTCCGCTCCATGATAGAACACTCCCTGACGTGGACGGCATCTACATAGGCGGCGGCTATCCCGAACTCTTTGCGAGGGAGCTAGAAGCGAACAAGCGCATCCGGCGGAGCATCCGCAAGGCATCGGCAGGCGGCATGCCGATATACGGCGAGTGTGGAGGGCTGATGTACCTTGCAGAGCAGATCGTCACAAAGAGCGGCATGCACGGGATGTCTGGCGAGACATTTGAGATGGTCGGTGCAATCCCTGCCACGGTTGAGATGGGTGGCAAGGTTGTGAGTTACAATATCGGCTCGTTCACCGCGGATACGCCGATTGGGAGAGTTGGCGACTCATTCAGAGGGCATGAGTTCCATCATTCGTCGATCACGGATATCGGTGATGCCACCTTTGCGATCCGGCTTACGCGCGGGGTCGGGATCAAAGATGGCTGGGACGGGATCATGGTTGCGAACACGCTTGCCGGATATGCGCATCTCCATGCATGTTCGTATCTGCGGTTTGCTGAAGCGTTTGTTGATGCGTGCCTGTGAGGTGCCAAAAGCTCGGGTTGAGCAAGTACCAAACAGCTGCCCAGGTACTGAAAAAGGGTTATGAAATGCTTAAGTGGTGTGAGGTGAAAGTCTCACGCACCGTTCCAAGATTCATCTGGCACCCGGATAATATGACAAACCCCTCCAACAGAAACTCTTAACTAAAATCCGCGACATTACCACACCAAGAGGTTACAACCATGAAGAAAGCGATTATCGATACCAAAAAAGGCGAGATCATCCTTGAACTATTCGAAGACGACGCACCGAACACCGTAGCGAATTTCGTGAAACTGATCAACAAGGGGTTCTACAACGGACTTAAATTCCACCGAGTCATCCCGAACTTTATGATTCAGGGTGGATGTCCGAAAGGCGATGGCACAGGCGGACCTGGGTACAGCATAAAATGCGAGATAAACCCGCGAAAGCATACGAAAGGCGCGCTCTCAATGGCTCACGCCGGAAAGAACACAGGCGGCAGCCAGTTCTTTATCACGCACTCGCCGCAGCCCCATCTTGACGGGGTGCACACGGTCTTTGGTCAGGTGGTCGAGGGCATGGATGTGGTGAACAAGATCAAACAGGGCGATGTTATGACGCAGGTACGGGTGGTTTAGGGGGTGAAAGCCCCACCCTATCATTCATCTTTTCTGCGGATCTCCATCGGTCTCGTGATAAATTATACTGCCGCAATGCTTGCAGTGTGTGGCATCGGCATCGTGCTGACTGAGACCGCATTTTTTGCATGTTATACTTCTTTTTTTGGAAGTCGAAAGCATAAACTCCTTTATCAATAAACCCAACTGCCATGGCACCAAAACAATGCTGACAAGTATCATAAGAACGGTTATAAGGCGTCCAAGAAGGGTTACAGGAACGATATCTCCAAAGCCAACTGTAGTAAGTGTTACTATCGAAAAATACATCGCAGAACCCAGATCGTTGATGTTTGGATTCGCAACGCTCTCGGCCGCGTAGATGAAGGATGAAGATACAAAGATGATTGAGATAATTGTAAATATAATTTTTATAATTCTTATTTCATGCATCTTCAGATCTTCAGACAGAAACGCACCGGTATC
>DAOUXE010000207.1 GCA_030666765.1 Methanosarcinales archaeon | reverse complement strand
CGGCTACTGCTATCGACCACAGAAAACATCAGAACTAGCAATTTTTGAGAATCCTAAAAAGATCGAAAACATCGAAACATCTTAAGTAGGACTGCCTCATAACAATTAACACCAAAACGGGGGCGACCAGATGAGCGTCAAAAGTCTCGACAAGATATTCAAACCAAAGAGCATTGCAGTGATCGGGGCAAGTAATACAAAGGGCTCTGTCGGTTACATGCTACTGCACAACTTAATCGGCGTGGGTTACGAGGGCGTTGTGTATCCAGTGAATAACAAACACTCAAGCGTTCAGGGGATACACGCGTACGGCAGCATCTCGCAGATCCCGGCGCGCATCGATCTTGCGATCATTGCAGTCCCCGCGACGCAGGTACCCGATATTCTGGAGGAGTGTGGGGGTGCAGGGGTCGGCGGCGCCATCATTATCTCGGCGGGCTTTAAGGAGATTGGGAAAGAGGGCAGGAAACTCGAGGAACGAATCGGTAAAATCGCAAGAAGTTATGGTATCCGGATCATAGGACCGAACTGTCTCGGGATCATCATGCCGCGCCTTAACTTAAACGCAAGTTTTGCACATCTGATGCCTGAGCACGGAAGCGTCGCATTCATATCTCAGAGCGGCGCGCTCTGCACGGCAGTGCTCGATATGTGCGCTCACCGCCATATCGGGTTTAGCGCGTTCGTATCGATCGGTTCGATGCTGGATGTTG
The DNA here is from genome assembly GCA_030666765.1 of Methanosarcinales archaeon. Lineage (GTDB taxonomy): Archaea > Halobacteriota > Methanosarcinia > Methanosarcinales > Methanogasteraceae > Methanogaster_A. The sequence continues at coordinate 2,845 of DAOUXE010000207.1, read as the reverse complement.
ACTTTGGCGACCTGATCGACTACTTTGGGATGGATCCTGCAACAGGCAGCATCATGCTCTATATCGAGTCTCTTAAAGACGTGCGCGAGTTCATGAGTGCGGCAAGGCACTTTGCAAAGACTAAACCGATCATCGTCGTCAAGTCTGGCAGGTTCGCAAGGTCCGCAAAAGCAGCCGCCTCGCACACAGGCGCGCTTGCCGGCGATGACAACTTCTACGATGCCGCATTTAAACGTGCTGGCGCAATAAGAGTGCTTGAGATTGAGGACCTCTTCGACTGCTCGGCAGCACTTGCATTCCAGACAAGACCGCGTGGGCCGCGTCTTGCCATCATCACAAACGCAGGCGGTCCCGGCGTTCTTGCGGCAGATCGGTTGATTGATAAAGGCGGTGTTATCGCAGAACTCTCTGACGAGACTGTGGAAGCTCTTGATAAGGTGCTTCCTCTGTTCTGGAGCCGCGAGAACCCTGTTGACATCCTTGGTGATGCAACGCCTGAACGATACCGGGATGCGGTTACGTATCTACTTCAGGATAGGAATGTCGACGGCATCATCGTGCTTCTGACCCCGCAGGCGATGACCAATCCGGATGGTGCTGCAAAATTCGTTTCAGAGGTCGCCAGTGGGAATATGTCGCATTACAAGCCACTTCTTACGTCGTGGATGGGTGCGGACGCGGTGGAGTCCGGAAGAGACATCCTCGAACGAAACGGCATCCCGAATTTCGAGACACCAGAGCAGGCTGTCGATGTCTACCTGCAGATGTACCAGTACACCAAGAACATAGCTTCCCTCTACGAGGCGCCCGGCGACATCGTGAGAACGTTCGCGCCGCGGCTGGACGAGGTGAAGAATCTATTCAGGGCGGTTGCCAGCGATAAGAGAACCACCTTAACCGAGACCGAGGCAAAAGCCGTGCTTGATGCGTACAATATCCCGGTCTCAAAGATGCTTGTCGCGAAAGGTAGAGATGCGTGCGCCAGCCTTGCAAGCGAGATCGGATTTCCAGTGGCTGTGAAGATCATTTCGCCGGACGTGACACACAAGACCGATGTAGGTGGCGTGATCCTTAATGTAGCAACGCCAGAAGACACGAAAATCGCGTTTGAGCGCGTGGTTGCAAATACGAAAGCGAGCCAGCCCGATGCCCGGATCACCGGCGCAACCGTCCAGAAGATGGTTGACGAGGATCAGGGTTACGAGATCATCATCGGCTCCAAGTTCGATCCCTTATTCGGTCCTGCAATCCTCTTTGGAGCGGGTGGAACCGCTGTCGAACTGTTCAGGGATCTGACACTCGGCTTTCCGCCACTGAATCAGGTTCTTGCACGGCGCATGATCGAGGATACCAAAATCCATAGTCTCCTGAAGGGATTCCGCGATAAACCACCTGCGAATATACTTCTTATCGAGGAGACGCTTGTTAAAATATCGTATATGCTCATAGACTTCCCGGAAATCGTCGAGATGGACATCAACCCGATCTACGTGGACGATAAATCGATCATTGCGCTCGATGCACGCATCATCATCGACCTAAAGAAGGTCGGTCCTGTGATACCACCAGGAAAGCACCTCATCATCAGCAGATACCCGACAAAATACCAGCAGACGTGGGTCAACAATGAAGGAATCGAGATCGTGCTCAGGGTGATCCGCCCGGAGGATGAGAAGCTCTGGATCGATCTCGTGAACTCGTTTTCCAAGGAGACTGTGCGGTACCGGTTCTTCGGACCGCAGTCCTTCGACCATAGCATGGCTGTACGGTTCTGCAACATCGACTACGACCGTGAGATTGCGATCGCGGCGTTTGTGAAAGAGGATGGTGAGACCCGGATGGTCGGCGTTGGAAGACTGATCACCGAGCCTGGCGAAGAGACTGCTGAGTTTGGGGAAGCGGTCACGGATAAGTGGCAGGGGCGCGGGGTCGGTGGGAAACTGCTGGATATGGTGATCGATGTCGCAAGAGACTTCAGGTTACGGCGGATATGGGGCGAGGTGCTCTCTGATAACCAAAACATGCTCGGGTTATGCGAAAGCCGCGGTTTTGAGATAGAGCCTGCGCGGGAGCATGGGATGGTGCGTGCGACATTGGAGCTTTGAGGGGCTGTCGCTGCTTATGCCGCTTGCGTGCGCGGGCACGACTTATGTTGTGGATGATGACGGTGGCACGGGCGCGGATTTCATGCGCATACATGCGGCGGTGGATGCTGCATACGAGGGGGATTCGATTGAGGTCCGGGGCAGAAGTTATGTTTGAGGGTGCGGATTGGAATAATTATTAGTTATGAAGGAGGATCCGTAAATATGAAACCCGAAGTTGACACTCGTGGAATAGGAGAGAAAGAGAGAACTCTTCAAAAGAATCTCAGAAGAGTTGAAGACAGACTATCGCGGCAAGTTCGTGGCAATTGAAGTGGATAGTGGCGATTACTTCATCGGAGATACGAGTGTTGAAGCGGATAAGAAGGCGAGGGGAGCGTATCCGGGAACTGTATTCTATCTGGGGCGGATTGGTTACCGAGCGGCAGTTTCGTTCAAAGGGAGATGAAATGGTAAAAGGAAAAATATACTCTTCGGGATCGCCAATTATACAAACGAAGATTATTGGTAGCAAGGTCTTGCCACATTTCCGGAGTTTCATCTCAATACTTGTGTAGAATAATATTATCTTAGTATAGATATATTTAATCTGTATTAATAGTAGATATCTATTATTATTTATGCACCTATATAAGTTACGCTAATTTAAGGCAACGTCTGCATAAATTTGTAAAATCTGTATGTGTTTAACTAACCACGAAATTACACCGATTTCCACAAGATTTCTGTGTTAATCTCGT
>DAOUXE010000109.1 GCA_030666765.1 Methanosarcinales archaeon | reverse complement strand
CATAGAGAATCTTCGGAACCAGCAGTTCCGGGGTCTCCTTCATAAACTGCAGGATGTAAGGTATCTCGCCGTAGTACTTCTCAACGCTATCAAGCAGTTCCTCAGTCGCCTCCTCAGGATCCATCCTCATGATCCTCTGGATCTTCTCGATGTCCATTCATGCCTCCGACTCACATACGTCTAAATAACGAAACCGGTCACCGATTTCGGTAATATTTTTATTATTATATAATCTCGCACCTCTGACGGCAGCACCTTTGCAATCTCGCGGAGGGTAACGCCTTCCTCAAATGTTATATTCCCGATCGCTTCCTTGTATTGTGAATATGACAGTTTTACGCGGGCACCCATGAGTTGCAGTGTGATAGGAGCTGGAGAGAGGGATTTATTAATTTCCGGTATCTGTTCCTTGATCTCCTTCATGATGCGTGCTGGGTGGGTGGTCAATGGATCCTTTGATATCTCGATCCGCTGTTCGTCAAGGGTTTTACCAACAGTCTCGACCAGCCGGTCAAGAGCGTCAAGTTCGCCTTCGAGTTTCAGCCGATGCGCGATTCTTCCAAGATGCCCGACATAGTCTTTCGCATACATGGGTGGCTCCGGAAGTTCTGGCGTACCTGTGATGATACATGGCACGTCGAGATCCTTGTAGAGGACGTACTTCTTGTTTATCAGGCAGTCTTCGAAGTTTCCGAGCGCAAATACCGCAAGATCGTGCTCATTAACCAGTACACGCTCTTTTGCGGATATCTGCGCAATCCGCCTCCCGACACCTCTTGCAAGCCCGATTAACGTTGTATTTGCTCCAAACCTGCGCATATACTCTGCCACATCACACGCATGGTGTGGAAGGTGGTGGTATGCCAGTGTTGGCGCTATCACGATGATATCAGTTCCGGTAAGTGGTGCTCTCGTGATCTTGGCGCGGAGTTCCTTTGCCATATCTTCGAGCATGGATATGTCTTCATGCGGGCAGAGCATCTGGATCATGACCTCAGTCTGCATGTAATTGGTCTGGAGGACATATCCACCAAGATCCTCTATGAGTTCGATGACAAGGTTATGTTTGAAGACGCCGCCCTCATACATGATCGGTTCAAGCATTATAACCCCTCCTTCAGTTGATCCATCATATCTTCAGCTTTCTTGATCCACTCTGACTTTATAGGATCCTCTGATGCCACAAACAGCATCTCCGATCCGGTTGAAACGTGATGGCGTACTCGAAAACCTTCTGGCGTGATCCGGAGCAGCGCATCGGCAAGTCTCGATTCGATCTCCCTGCGCGGATCTGCGATGACCACGTCTGCAAGATTTTCCGCAACTTCGTCCTTGTTATCGGTGTCTATCGTTATCACCAGCCGTTCTGGCTGCGAGACGTTCTCGCGTCCGTACTCTATCCAAAGGATGTTTAGCAGCGTCGGGATATGCTCTTCGTTTGTGAGTTTCAGCTCCACCTTTTTAGTGCTCGGCGTACCTGTCGAGATATCTGCCATATCCTTAACACAGATCGGTGGAAGACCGGTTCTTATCAGCGTACAGAAGAGGAAAAACGGTTCGACCGGATCGATATATACCCATAGACGCCCCAATACCGTGGTGAGTTCCAGATCAGCGAGGACATCGCGGATCACTGATTCATAAGCTTCGGCGCCGGTTTTATCCGGAGACTCGACCCTGAACACTTCGAGCGGCAACATGTTTCAGTCACTCCTCGATAAAACCTGATGCTAAGAGAGCGGAACCGACAGCGCCGATCAACTGTGCATAAGGTGGCACAATCACCTCTACCTGTAGCAGTTCGCGCATCGCTTGCGGTAGCCCTTCGATGAGTGCCGTGCCTCCGACCATGATCACAGGCTCCCGCACCTCGACCTCCTGGAGTTGCTGCTCAAAGACCTGCTCTGCCACACTATAACAGGCTGCTGCTGCAACATCCTCGTGACGCGCTCCCTTCGATAGTGAGTTCACGAGACTTTGAATTCCGAATACGATACAGTAGCTGTTCATCGAGATGTTGGATGCCTTGCCTGCAAGCGCAAGTTTTCCAAGTTCGGTTATGTCAACGCCAAGACGCTTTGCAGTCATCTCAAGGAAACGCCCTGATGCGCCGGCACAGATCCCACCCATCGTAAAGATTCCAGGGATTCCATCCTGCACCGATATCGCCTTGTTGTCCATCCCGCCGACATCGATTACAGTCGCTGCGCCCTTCTGCCGGTCAGCAAGGTAGACCGCGCCTTTTGAGTTAACTGTGATCTCTTCCTGGACAAGATCAGCATTGAATTCCTTTCCCAGTATGAATCTGCCGTATCCAGTCACTCCGATCGCCTGGATCTCATCCCTTTCGATTCCGGATTCCTTAAGAGCGGTTGAGTAAGCCTCTTCCGCGCTCTTTAAGACATCGGTGGAACTGACCCACCCGAATCCTAGAATCTCGTTGTCTTTCATGATCACCGCTTTTGTGGTGGTCGATCCTGAATCGATTCCAGCTGTAATCCCGGTCTGTTTCTCGCGTGCAAGCAGACTGCGCCTCTTTGCGATGGTTGTCAGTGCCTCCATCCTTGTGAGGAGCGTATCTGCTGTGGTGCGTTCTGTATAAGAGTAACTGATAACCGGAAGACCTGATTTATCATGGATATACCTGCGGATCTCGTTTCTGACGAGCGCGCCCTCTGCGCACCTGAAACACGTCCCGATGAACACGGCATCAGCGGTGGTATGTCCCTCAACTACGGAGATTGCGCGGGCAAGCATCAGTTTGAGGTCAGGACTCGTCACCTTGATCCCGAACTTTGCCTCTGCCGCCCCCACTTCCTCGAGATCGATGTCCGGGAAGATGATCTTTGCTCCAACCTGCTCTGCTGCCGATTCGATCTCTCCTTGAATTCCTGTGTATTCAGAACCACAAGATATCTGCGCGACCTCGATTTCATTCATTCTTTACCTCCTTACCAGCTCCAAGTTCATCTAAAAACTTGGATATCCGGTACACAAAATCCTCTGCCATACCATCCGATGTTGGATATGCAAGTTCGAGAATCGGGATATGTTTTGCGCGTATCAGGAACCCTACAAGTTCGCTTGTCCGATTGCAGCCCATGCACCCGAACCCGATCGGTGCGTCCTCGACAAGGATTGCCGCCTCTGCCGCCTCAAGGAGCGGATCCAGAAGCGCCATGCGCCCGCGCACGCCAGCAGGCACCTCGACAGCAGCATACTTAAGCCCAATCTTCGGATCCTCCGGAGTGATATTAAGCGGCGGTGAGTCGATTCCCACGGTAGTTACTCTCTTCTTGATCTCCTGCATGACTGCCAGTGGCGCATGGCCGAAACGCTCGACCAGATCGTACAGGATCAGACTGTTGCTTGGATAAATGAAGATATTCGCCATGTTTCACCTCATTGATATGATATGATTGATTCTGGTGTACGTGTATGTCTGGAATCATAGAGGCTAAAATAGTTTGCGGTTCATCTATACAGTCACATTGCATGTTGTGGTTGAAAGATATGTTCTTTTTTCCATACTCATAAGCACCCGCCTGTGACAGGGAGGTTTTTATTGAATGGGTGCATATAATCCGTATGCATAATTGAGGGGATTTTACGCAGACAAAACAAGCGCTATTTCGGTCGGCAGTCGACATTGCAGAATGCATCAACGCATCCGCCATACTACTCCCGGATTCGTATACTTCCGAACGTATCGGGATAGAGACCAGGATTCCGGTCGTGGTTATGCCGAGGCAGGCATCTGATCTGCTGTACCGGATCATCCCGAACCACGTCGAAAAGGAGGAGGCCGTACTCCATGCGCGTATCCAGGGGATCGCTGTCGCGGGGTATCTGAAGGGCGCGATAAGCGGTGTGGTCGTTGGGGTGATCGATGGTCCAAATTTTGATTCGATTATTGTATACGATCCAAGAGAGAGTTATGCGGTAAAATCGCTGCAAGAACGCGAGGGATTGGTAAATTCGGATGCGTTCCGCGCAGTTATGGAACTTGCACTCGAACTTGCACTCGAAGGAAGAGAAGGAAGACATATCGGCACCGCCTTCGTTATAGGGGATGCGGAGAACGTTCTGCACGCATCACACCAACTCCTGTTAAACCCATTCAAAGGACACGACCCACATGACCTGATAATCACAGACCATGGCAACTGGGAGACGTTTAAGGAATTTGCGCAACTGGACGGCATTTTCGTGATATCTGGTGAGGGGGTCGCCTGCGCATCAGGCAGGTATCTCGATGTGGATGCCAGATCGGTGCGCATCCAGCAGGGTCTTGGCGGCAGACACGCGGCATCAGCCGCGATCACCGCTGAAACCGATGCGGTTGCGGTTGTCGTCTCCGAGTCAGGTGTGATCAGAGCCTACCAGGGTGGAGAACAGATCATCGAGATCGAGCCTGGTGGGATGGGGTGGATGGTGCTACCGTAACACATATAAGACAGACGTGCCATCACCATCAATCGAGGTATACTCATGAGACTACTGGCAATATCAGACCCACATGGCGATTATGCGCGCGTTCCACTCATTGTGCGTGAGGCAGGGCGGGGTGGGAGTATCGATGCTATACTGATCGCCGGCGACATCACCAATTTCGGACCCGACGAACTAACTTATGAACTGCTCGACCTGCTCGAACCACTCGGATGCCCTGTGCTTGCGATTCCAGGGAACTGTGATCAGAGAAGCATCCTTACAACCCTCGACGCATCAAAAGCCGTCAATCTGGATGGTGCTGTGCACACTATCAAAAACGTCACATTTGCAGGCATCGGCGGATCGAATCCGACACCATTTGACACGCCATTCGAGCGATCCGAAGACGAGATCGCGGTGATGCTCGAAGATCTCCTGATCCGGGCAGACCAGGACAATGGAACGATCGTTCTGCTATCACATGCACCCCCAAAGAACACGCTTGACCGAATACCGGATGGAAACGCGGGAAGCGATGCGCTTGCACACGCAATCGGCAAGGTCGATCTGATCGTCTGCGGGCACATCCACGAGGATCAAGGCGAGATGAATGTACAGGGAACTGAAATCGTGAATGTCGGGCAGGCGTCACAGGGGCAGAGCGCGATCATCGCGATCGATGAGGGTATTGAGGTGCAGTTCAACAACATCCGGGTCAAGTGATCTATAACACCCTGCTGCTATAGATCGTCATATGGATATGGATCCAATGGCACGATATTTGTATGGTTGCAGGTCATTTCCCTAAACTTAGGCCAGAATTTAGTTTTCTTGGAGGGATATAACTAATATATCCTAACTGGTAAGGCTCACAACATCGCGTACACAAAAAGGCTCAGCACATCGCGTACACTCCAAGTGCATATTAGGT
>DAOUXE010000118.1 GCA_030666765.1 Methanosarcinales archaeon | reverse complement strand
GCTCTCTATTATGAAGGGTACGCAGATCGAGAGTGGTATCGAGATTGGAACGGGGCTGGTACCCTTCTTGAAAGCGAAGCTGGGCATAACAGATGAACGTGCGGAGAGTGAAGAAGTTTCTGATGAATACGAGTTCGATGTCAACGTACCATCTCTTTGAGACCTCTTGAATTCGGTCATCAAGCACAGGGCAGGTACGAAGAGGCTGCCACGATGTATCAGGAGAGCCTGAAGGACACTCCACCAGATTGGAATGACACATCAAGCACAGGGCAGGTACGAAGAGGCTGCCACGATGTATCAGGAGAGTCTGAAGATATCAAAAGAACTGGGAGACAGAAGCGGGATAGTAAGGACACTCTGGCAGATGGGGCAGATTTTCCAGGAAAAAGGAAATTATAAGGAGGCTTTGAGATGTTACCACAATGCTTCAGCGATATTTTATGAACTAGATTTACCGTACAAGGATTTGGCAGGACGACTCATAGCAGCTCTAAAAGAAGAGATAGGCGACGCACTCTTCGACAAATACTACGAAGAGGTGACCGCAGATGAGTGATGAAATAGTCAGCTTTGCGGTGCTCTTTCCGGATATCCTTATCTTTCCGGGTGTGAGGTGGGATCATCATTGATGTCACAGGTGTGATACGGAATTCGAATCATACTCTTTTGAGGTCCTGCGGGGTACGAATGCGTCTGCGACAGTGGCTGCGAGCATCTTTTATTTCAGTAAGTACACGATCTCTGATGCGAAGGAGTGTCTGCAGAGGGCGGAGTGTGTGTGGTTGCAGTGGTTAGTGGTAATGATACAAGCGCGGCGGATCGGTCAGGTCTGATGCGTGACCACAAGCGCTCGAACATCTAATACCCCAACCACTTCCCACTAGATGGGACCGCGGCGATTTGAACGCCGGTCGCCAGATCCCCGACCTGGCAGGATGGACCAAGCTACCCTACGGTCCCGCTACGCGAGTTCTCGTAATCGCTGGATATCGTCCATCATCTCTTTGTTGGATACCAGCTTGTCACTTTCGAGCAGTTCCACAATCTGGCGGAGCGGAACGCCAAGACTGTACACCTTGACAGGTCTACCCTTGCCAGTCTTCTTCTTCTCTTCCCGCTCTGAGACCCATTTGTTCGCACGCAACACGCGCATGGCCGCGCTGACCTCTGGCTGTCTGATGGCAGCAGCAGCTTCGAGATCTCGGGAGGTCATCTCGGTTGTGCTGGAGAGGCATGAGATGGTTCTCGATACGATTTTTGGCAGTCCAAGACCCTGTAGCAGTTCTGCAATCTCATGTTCGTGTTCGCCCATTACCTGTATCGACAGTTCTTTCATAATATTCACCTTAATATAAGTCGGCTCTGTTCACTTATAAAGTTTTCGCATATAATATAAAGAAAGTGATTCGTCATGCTACAAGTTCTCGTGCGTGTGCCAGTGACGATCCGATCTGCGAGGGGACCCCCGCATCAGTAACACCGAGATGCCCCGGATACAGCACTTCCGGATCGAGCGTTGTGAGCAGTTCTATTGAATGGATAAGATCAGAGAGGTCGCCCCCAAGATCACATCTCCCAATCCCGCCGCCGGGGAATATAGTATCTCCTGAGAAGAGGCTTCTGGTCTCTGATTCGTATAAACAGATACCGCCAGGCGTGTGACCCGGTGTATGGATCACCTCCAGCACGAAATTGTCCGATTCAAAGATCTCCCCGCCATAAAGCAGTATATCAGGATTTATCTCTGGCGCGCGCTTGCCAAAGAGTGCCGATGCGGTCGCGCAGTCATCACCAAGCAATCGCGCATCCTCTTCATGGATTGCGATTTTAGCACCCGTCATCTCAGCAATCTCTGATGTCGCGCAGGTATGATCAAAGTGGCAGTGCGTGAGTATGATCAGTTCAAGATCGTATCCCGCGATCTCCCTGGGGTCGATCCCTGTATCTATGAGGACGGTTCCATCGATCAGATATGCGTTTGCGTATAGTGAGAATTTCTGCACATTGAGTTTGTTGTTATCTGGTTTCATATATTCTGATTTTGATTGAACTGTGGTTTGGGTTAGAGAGAGGTGGTTAAAAAGATTCGGTTGGAATAACTCATACCGTACCTTCTCTCGAATTTTTTAATGACGTGTTCATAATAACTGAGCTCATCCTCGGTCACGTCCCGAATCAGACCTCTGGAAAACGTTCTGGTCGAATCATGCTTTTCCGACCGCTCCGAAAGATCATTCATCCTTATTCCTCATAATCTCCCGCACCCTTCGACCGATCACCTCAAGCATGAAGATCGCAAGCGCTGCAAGGATAAACGGTATCTTCTGATCCAGTCGTTCGCACACGGTCCGCACAGACTTCCGCCGCACATCATCGCAGAGCATTCCGATCTCACTGTCGCTGTACACCCTCCCTCCGTACGACTGGATGATCTTTTCCGCATCCGGATTCGTCCCGACATCCCGGTATTCGAGAGGATAGTTCACAGCGATCCCGTAGTCAGAGAGATAGTAAACTGCCTGTTCGCCCAGATCGATCTCTGTTGTGTACGTGTTTTCAGCGATCCTCGACATATCAAGCGGACTTCCGCCAAAGTTCAGGCTTGGTATGGTATCTGATGTGATGGTGATCCTGGAGATCTCACCGAAAAATATGTCGTCTGCCTCGATCACCATGCCAACTTCCGGTCTCGGATCACCGATCGCCCAGTTGATTGTGGACGAGACCAGTTGCGAGTTGTTCTCAGTATAGAGCGCGGAACTCCACTCGTTGCCGTTATCAGTGCTCCACGAGACGACCCGCCCAAGCCCGTACCGCCACGCGCAGACGACCGGTTTTCCGTCACCGGTCGCAACGAGCTTCTTGGCACCGAGTTTCGGTGTGACATCGTTGAATCCTGTGATGGTTCCTGACAGTTCGAGGTCTCTTGTGATGAAGTGGTTCGTGTCAAATACCGAGACCGCGTAGATGCCAGCGTCTTTTAGGGGTGGCGTCGGCGTCGGTTCTGCATCTGGCTGACCGGTGTTGATATCGATCGATTTCGGATATGTAGTTTGTGCATAAGAGGCATCCACTTCATGAGCAAGTTTTCCATACGCGCCAATCACGCGGGTCGGCGAACTTATCACCTGGATGAAGTGCATCTTAATATTCTTGCTCTTCATCCGGGTTGCAACAGCTAACGAACTCTCATAGATGTCTTCATCGATTCTACCATCTGATATTAGGATCACGTCCTTTGCTCCGGCAGAATTGGCAAGCATCTCCTCTGCCAGAGACAATCCTTGATCGAGCGTGGTGGATTGTCCTTGTGGGGTTTTTACCCTTATCGTATCTTTCAATAATTCTCTTGTCTGCTCGTTTTCGAGATACACCAAACCGGATATTATGTAGGCGTCTCCCCCAAAAGCAACTACACCCACATAATCATCCCGAAACTCCTTATCATCAATCATATAAATCGCCAGTGCTTTTTCATAATCAAGAAACGTGACGCCACTTTCCACAACAATATCCGAAAGCGTACTGTCAGAAACGTCCATCACGATCACGACATCGTTCCTGCCGTAGTACTCGCTCGGATACGACTTAACCGGAAGAATCTTCTCGAATTCAGAGTCCAGATACCTGCCCCGGTCATACGACTGGTCTCCGCCTACCACTACAAGCCCGTGACCGTCGCCCACGAAATCCCGCAGCATCTCAATATCGCCAGACGGCAGTGATTCGAGGTACCTGTTGTCAAGGATCGCCGCCTTTGTATCCTTAAGTTCCGAGAGCTGAGTGCTTATGTGGGCATCGTACTGATCGCCCACGATATCCCGAAGATTCGACTGCACATCTGTGATCAGCAGGACTTCTGGCTTCGGAACGACATACACTACCTTCTTAAAGACATTGTTTGCTGAGCGGTAGTCGCTACCACCCCCCTTAGGCACGATCTCCGCGGATACCACATGGCTACCAAGCGTATCGAACGTGTGCGGAATCTTCCGTACCTTGATCCGCTCAGTCTGGTCGATCTCGCTCTGGTAGACGACCTCCTCGTCCACCTTGACCACGAGTTCGTACCGGATATGCGTTTCTGCTTGCTGTGCCACGATTCCGAAGACGTTCTTGTTGCCGATGATCACGGTCTTGCTCCCGACGATCTCGATGCTCGCATCATTTTGGGTTGGAGTCTGCGCTATAACATAAGCGGTGGTGTTTGATCTCGACGCAACCGATACCGCATCCGCAAGTTCGCGACCATAGTTGCTGTTTACATCACTGACCAGCACGATGTGATCGTTCCCTCTGGAATACTGCATTATCTTATCCCCGATCGGTGACTGATCCCCTGAAAATGAACGGATCTGCGAGGTCGGATTGCGCTCATGTATGGAGTCACAGACTGCGTCAGCGATGGATCTGTCGAATATGTCCATGCTTGAGGACTGGTCGTTGATGACTGTAATCGAAGGGTTTGGGTCGGATATTGAGTGGGTGGTGATGGTGTAGGGGGATGCAAGCGCGATTATGATTAGAGCCGCAACGATCATCCGGCTCAGTACAAGTAGCTTTTTTTGGCTCTTCTTAAGATAATAAAGCCCGATAATAATTACCGGAATGATCGCATAGAGGACTTGTTTGTTGCCAAAGAGCATATCTGTGAGATCAACCACCATCACAACTCACCTCTGCTTCGGATATAGTATAGTTCGGTACATATCAATACAAGCACAAGTATCAACAAAATCCAGTCAAACTCCTTTTTTGCGGTGGTCTGAACCGTCTTTCCAATGCTCGTTCTCGCGGTCTTTGTATCGGTGATGCCGGAACCTTCTGGGTTTGACTCTGCTGCATCGTACAGGTTTACCGCAACAAGCTTGCCTGGAAGCTTGTACACGCCGGTCTGGTCGAGTAGAAGGTTGTTCGTCTTGATCACCCGTCCATCCGGCGTCGTCGTCCTGACCTTCGAATCGAACTGCATGGCAGATCCGGTCTGCTTGTTGCAGCTCTCGACTCCTTCGGTTCCACAGAGGTACTCGATCAGATTCATCCAGAATATCGGATATTCAGGCATTGTATGAAAATCGCTCCATGCATAGTCCCCTGTTATGTCCGGAATTCCCATATAAACAACTTTTCCAAGACCGACTCCCCAGTAAGAGATGATCGGTGTACCGTCTTCTGCCAGAATCCATGCAACAGAGCCGCTCTTCTCATTCCCCTTAAGATAATTCCCGATAGCAATATCCTCGACATCCATATCGCGCAGCATCACGCTCTCCCGC